>JBILGL010000008.1:0-24619 GCA_044351075.1 Isosphaeraceae bacterium
TCAGATGATCTCAAACCTTTTTTACCTAACACTTGCCAATAACCGGCAGTGTCTCAGCCGATTGCTGGAAATGTCATGGATTCAGGAATCGATGGAGTCGATACTGGCCTATTGGGTCATCTCACACAGTCAGGCAGAGGGAAAATCGATAAATACACAACAGCTTGCAGAAACGATTGAAGAACTGATCCGCCGGGAAACTCAAATTGATATTCAATTTCAGACCCACGACGCGATCGATAAACTCTCACGACTCAACTTATTAGAATTTGATGGCGGAAACCTTTCCGTTCCGCCGATTGATCAGGCCATTGCTGAACTACGTACACGATGGCATTCCATGAGCCCCTGATTGTTTCTGAAAAATATTAGCTGCCAACTGAACTTTCCCGCTCAGGCACAAGAAGATACGTTGCAAGCATTCCCATCGCAACCCCGCCGATATGAGCCAGATAAGCAACTCCGCCAGTTTTGCCGAGCCGATCGAGCTCGAGCACACCCAGCACAAACTGGCTGACGATCCATAAGCCGATCACCACATAAGCCGGCAGATCAGCAGGAAAATAAAAAATCAGCACACGAATCGCATTCAGTGGAAAAAGCAGAAGATACGCCCCCATCACCCCGGCCACTGCCCCCGAGGCACCAAGAACAGGAATTACTGATTCTGGTGAAGCCATCGATTGAGCCAGAAAACCAACAATTCCGGATAAAAGATAGAGAAGAAGATATTCGAGCCAACCGAGCGTATCTTCAACATTATCACCAAAAATCCAGAGAAAAAGCATATTTCCAAGCAGATGTAAAGGGCTGCCGTGTAAGAACATGGCTGTGATGAGAGTCGTCCAGAGCGGCAGAATGGCAGGCTGGTGTTCAAAGTCAGGGCTGTTAAAAACCGGGTTGGACTGCACATTGATTACCATCATCTGGCCGTCAGGGCCCTGCACCAGCATCTTCTGGGCCGGACCAGTCAGATCTCGACCGTTCATCACCTCATAGGGTGTTACGGCATAGGTATTTGTGAACGCCTGACCTTCTTCCAGCTGAATGCCATAAGCAATCACATTCAGGGCAATCAGAAGCCATGTAACCCAGGGGCGATTGGCTGTCGGCTGATAGTCACCTATGGGCAGTACCATGCTTTGTTCCGATATGTCAGGGATTCGGGCACGACTGATAAAAGTTCGATGTCAGAATATCATAAGATCAATTAAGTTTTTTCGAAAAGTCTGCTCAATCATTCATGCGAATCTCAAGGCAGGCCTCATCGATAAGGGAAGGGCGATCAAGTTTCGACAAAATTCGATGACTGTCTCTATCTCGCTTATTTATAGACATTTACAATTGGACAACTTGATGATTGAGAGGAGTTGCTGATGAATTCTTGCGAATTGAGATTCGGAAAATTCAGGTTTGAGAGAAAAGTTCTTGAATCAATCAGTGGTGGCATCTTGTCATGCGGTCGATAAAATGATAGATTGTTACACTTCGCAGACAGTCGGGTCCGGCGAACATCGAAATGTTGTGATGGGCCGAAGAGTGAGAGCGGCGTCAGTTTCGCCGATCAAAAAGACTGTGTAACGGACTGGTCAATAGAACAATGTCGAAGATTAAAGCCAAGTCTCACAAGGGTATCAAGAAGCGGTTCAAAATTACCGCAACCGGCAAGGTCAAGCACAAGCGGGCCGGTTCTTCGCACCTTAACAGTCACAAGAGCGGCAAGCAAATTCGCCGTCTGAGGAAGAAGCCGACATTGAAGATGACGGCGGAAGCCCGGCGTATGCGTTTCGCTCTTTTGCGAGAACGCCGCGCGATGATGGCCCTGCGTCGGCTGGAAGAATCAGCAGTTGTGGAAGTGGTAGTGGAAGAGCAGGCCAAAGCCTGACCAGCTACACTCGGCTTATCCAAATACTTACAAAAATAGGCAAGAAGAAACATGAGAGCCAAGAGTGGTGTGGCCCGTCGCCGGGCAAAGAAGCGTTTGTTTAAAGCGACTAAAGGTTTCGTGGGTGGTCGTCGCCGCCTTTTGAAATCAGCGAAGGAAACGCTGCTGCGTGCAGGCGTGTTTGCGTTTCGTGATCGCCGTGTGAAGAAGCGACTTTTCCGTCGTCTCTGGATTACGCGTATCTCAGCCGCTGCCGAAATGCGTGGCATGCGATATAGCCAGCTTGTTAATGGTCTCAAGAAGGCCAATATCAGTTTAGATCGCAAGAGTCTTTCCGAGCTGGCGATTCATGACCCGGCTGTTTTTGACCAGATCGTTGGTCAGGCCCGGGCTGCTCTTTCCGCCTGAGTTCTATTCGGACACCTGCCCAACTACATTAAACCGGTTATCCAATAATTTCATTGGTTGCCGGTTATTTTTTATCCACAACGCTATTTGATGGCCTAATACCGATGAGCACCGAGAGCGAGCAAACAGCACAAGCCCTGGCAAGTCTGGAACAGCTTCAGATCGAAGGTCTTGCCGCATTTGCTGCAGCCATTTCTCCAGCCGATTGTGAGCAGGCTCGCATTGCTTTTTTGGGCTTGAAGCAGGGTCGTCTCAAGGCTGCTCAGGAGTTATTGAAAACGCTTCCGGGGCCAGATCGTAAGACCTACGGCCAGCGGTTTAATGCTGTAAAGACAACCCTTGAAGCCGCAGCAGAATCGGCCCGAGCCCGGCTGGAGCAGTCAACAGCCAAAGAAGTGGCGGCTGGTGAAGACCTGACAATCCCCGGCATACTTACCGCTCAAGGCCGCAAGCACCCGCTGACACAGACCTCTGAAGAACTGATTGACATCTTCGGTCGCATGGGGTTTGAGCTGGCAAGGGGCCCCGAAATTGAGGATATTTTTCACAATTTTGAGGCGTTAAATATTCCGTCGGATCACCCGGCGAGAGAGCCAATCGACAATTTTTACCTGACGCCGGGAACGCTGCTACGCAGCCAGACGAGTACCGTGCAAATTCGCGTCATGGAAGCGACTAAGCCGCCAGTGCGGGTTGTGGCTTTGGGGCGGGTGTATCGTCCGGATGCTGTTGACGCCACTCATTCGTTCATGTTCCATCAGATTGAGGGGCTTTATGTGGATCGGGGCGTGACGATGGCGAATCTCAAAAGCACGCTTCGGCAGTTTGCCCGGTCTTATCTTGGGCAGGATGTAACAGTTCGTTTCCGGCCCTCCTTTTTTCCTTTCACCGAACCATCGGTGGAAGTTGATATGATGTGGGATAGCTCGGGCAGGTGGGTCGAGATGGGCGGGGCCGGCATGGTTGACCCGAACGTTCTGGCCGCCGTGGGCTATGATCCAGAGGAAGTGACGGGATTCGCATTTGGCCTTGGTATCGAGCGGCTTTGCATGCGGCGTCACGGGATTGACGACATCCGTCTCTTCTATCAGAATAACATCAGGTTTCTAAGCCAGTTTTAAGGCTTGGCAGGTGCCGTGACCAGGCCCCCTAAGACTGATCATTCGTACCGATTCAGCAGTATATTCTGTCAGGGAAGCGAGGCGACTGGCATCATGAGTAATCATTCAGCAATTCACGTTGAATCAACACCTGAAAACGGTCTGATCACAGCCTGGCACCGCGATTTTCCAGAGATTCGGACAAGCGGCTCAAGCCCTGCCGAAGCCGTTAAACTACTGGGTCACCAACTTCAGCGAGCACTTGACTCAGCCCTGACAGACTGGCGTCGCACGGGTATTATCAAGGCCCTCGAAGAGGCCAGAAGCTTTCAGGAATGATCGCGGAATTAATCCAAATTCAAACACCTTTCGCCATTTCGCAAGACGATAATGATCGTATTGTGAAATGAAACGTTCAGAAAAATAGTCAAATGATTGTCAGCTGGAATTGGCTCAGGGAATATCTGAAGCTTGAAATGTCGGTCGAGCAGCTTGCCGAGAAGCTGGCTCTCTCAGGCCTGAACCACGAATCGACTGAAGATGTGGGCGGCGATCTGGCGATCGATCTTGAGGTGACCAGCAATCGACCTGATTGCCTGAATCATCTCGGCATCGCTCGTGAAATTGGCGTTCTTTTCGATATTCCTGTCAAGTGGCACAACCCGCAGCCTGTGGCGAAAAACCTAAAGCTGAAAGTGGCTGAACTGACAAGAATTGAAAACTATGAGCCTGCACTCTGCCCTTATTTCTTGGCCAGAGTCGTTCGCGGCGCAACTGTGAAAGAAAGCCCATGGTGGCTCCGTAAGCGTCTGGAAACGCTGGGTGTTCGGCCGGTGTCAAACGTGGTTGATATCACGAATTATGTCCTTTTTGAATGTGGGCAGCCCTTACATGCTTATGACCTTCAGAAGCTCGTCGAAAATCGACTCGTGATTCGCCGGGCCATCACTGGCGAAGAATTCGTCGCGATTAACGGCAAAACCTATAAACTTCACGATAAAATGCTGGTGATTGCTGATGCCGCACGCCCTGTAGCCCTGGCCGGGGTGATGGGTGGGCTGGAGACAGAAATCACGGGAGTTACCAAAGATATATTGATCGAATCAGCCCGATTCCAGCCAATAAGTGTTCGTAATACCTCACGCGAACTTGGACTTTTCAGCCCATCCAGCCATCGTTTCGAGCGACCGATGGACCCCGAGCGTACGGATTGGGCCAGTCGTCGGTGTGCCGAGCTGATTTTAGACCTCGCAGGTGGCCAGCTTGCTGAAGGTGTGCTTGAAACAGGCGGAGAGTCCCGCCCACGGCCTTCGATCACGCTCAGGCAGTCGCAGATTGAAAAAGTGCTGGGTATTCGTATTGATCAACTAGAAGTCGTACGTATTCTGCAGAAACTAGGTCTGATTGAGCTGCCAACCGCTGAAACAGGCACGTCCAACTGGTCTTCGCCATCGTGGCGATCAGATCTTGATCGTGAAATCGATCTGATCGAAGAAGTCGCCCGCGTCCACGGCTATGAGCACATTCCAGAAGATCGCCCGGTGCCACTTTCGGTTGCGTCTCGATCGCGCCGAGAGCGAGTTGAAAATCAGGTGCGCGAGGTGCTGACTGGTCAGGGCCTTTACGAAGCGATCAATTTCAGCCTTGTTGCCGAAACCCTCGCTTTGCCCATCAGCGGCGATCTAGCAGACGGCGTTTTACCGATTCGGCTCGAGCATTCCAGCCGCAAGAAAGAGACGACCCTGCGGCCGAGCATAGCACCAAGCCTCTTGGAAGCAAGGGCTTATAATCAGTCGCACGGCCATGACAATGTTGGGTTGTTCGAAATTGCCCATGTGTATCTACCACAGCAGGGCAAGGCATTGCCGGATGAGCCGGTGCGAGTGGCTGCGGTATTGGGCGGCGACTGGAAGCAGGCCAAAGGGCTGGCTGAAGCCATTGCCGCCCGTTTTCAATTATCGGCCCGGCTTGACGTCAAAGCTGATACGGGGCACGTCTGGTCAATTCTTGATCAGCAGCGTTCGGCCACGCTCTACCTTGGCGAACGCCGTTGGGGGTTTTTTGGAAATCTGGCCAAATCGGCTCAGCAATCGTTTGATCTTCGTCAGCCATGTGGTGTACTTGAACTCGATCTTTCGGTACTGATTGATCTCGCAGAGCTTCAGCCTCAGTATAGAAAATTGCCGGATCAGCCTGGAGTCACACGAGATTTGTCGCTCGTCGTTGGCGACAATATCCGCTGGGCTGATATCGCACAGCTTGCCCGAAAGAGTGGCGGGCCGTTACTGGAATCAGTTGAATTTCTCGACACTTTCCGTGGCGGCAAACTGGCGCCTGGTACACAGTCCTTACACTTTGGCATGACTTTTCGCAGCCCTGACCGGACACTTTCAGGCGACGAAGCCGATGTTGCAGTGAATGCCATCGTTGAGAGCTGCTCAAAGTCTTTGGGTGCAGAGCTCAGAACATAACCAAATTAACATATAAATCAATCAGTAAAGGAACGGGCGAGCAATGAGCACAGAGAGGCAAGCCGGCCGTTCAGGCATCATCTTGCCACCTGCCGGCAGCTGGCGAGGCATATTACTGGCGTTTCTTTACCTTCTTCCGCCGATAGTTTACTTTTGTCTTGGTTCGCTTTGGCTTTATGAAAAGGGCTATCTGCTCGTTGGCATCGCTGGTTGGCTTATCTTCACCATTCTCTTTTCCTTCCTCACAAGCCGCTGGCTGAAGCTTTCAGACAAGGTACTGCCGCCGCTGGACTGGGAAAAACCCTGGACATTCGCCCCCCGCGATGCACAGGCATGGCAGATTGTGCAGGATCTTGCTGCCCGCGGCACTGATCTCTCTCTTGAGCAGCTCACCCGCATGGATACTTACCAGAAAGCTACTGAAGAGCTGGCCAGAGGTGTGGCGGCATGTTATTACCCCAAGGCTGAAAACCCGCTGGAAAAGGTACCAATTCTGGATTTGATTGTAGCAATTGAGCTGGCTTCGGAAGACCTTGAGGCCCTATGCCGCCAGGTTCCTGCCATGGATCAGCTCACGCCCGGACACCTGAAAGGTCTGACAAAAGCCCTCGGTTATGCCCAGACGGTTAATGACATTTACAATTTCGCCATGCCAGTGATTCGCCCTGTCTCCGGCCTCCCGCGGCTGATTGTGCAGAAACTTGTGGCCGAGCCTGCCTGGCGACAAACCAAAGAGGCTGTGCAGCGATGGCTTTTCAAGGCATATATTAATCGGCTGGGCATGCACATGGTCGAGCTTTGCAGTGGCCGCCTTCGTAGTGGTGCGGCGGCTTATCGACAGGCAGCCCGGGCCCGCTATGAAAATGCTGAAACGACTCATGAAAAGCAGCCAGATTTTCAGTTTCTGCATGAGAAAATCAAGCATCGGGAATTGAAACTCTGTGCATTTCTGCCTGGGCATTCCACCAAATCGGCCCACGAGCGATTGGGGCTTTGGTCGCATTTGGCACAATCTGCAGAATATCAGGTGGCCGAGTGGCTGAATCAGCATCACGAACCACTGAGCGGGACGAGCTATTTGACGGATGTTAATTGGTCGATTGGTCTATGGCCCGAATCTCCGGGCGACATTCTTGATGCTGAAAAGGGTTCAAAATGGCTGGCCTCAGCGCAGGAATGGCTTCAGGCGGACCTGCTGCTTTTTGACCTGCGTGTGCTTGATGTGATGCACCAGTTGGAAAATGTCGAAATGGCGATTGCCTCGCTATCTCAGGCCTATCACAATCAGCCGGATTGGCCAGTTGCCCCGATTCTTTTCATCACAGAAGGAATTGACCGGGCCGAGATAGAAATTCCTGCGAATCTGGCTGGTGAAGTCCATTTTTCCAATGGTCAACCATCTGATAATTCAAAAGATGACACGACTGATGAACCGCCGGGCCATGCCCCCAGCCCTGAACTGGCCACCATGGCTGAGCTTGCACTTATTCTGCCAAAAGCACGTCAGCGACAGCTCGCCCGTGAGCTGGCTGAAGTTGCACGTCACTCGGGCATTCGGCGAGTGGCCGGGCAGGTGGCACAGGCCGCCGGCAAGGCAGGACTCGACATGATCTCAGGCTGGTTTGCTCGGCGCAGTGGCAAGCCGCAAAATCCTGATGAGCCAAACCAAGCGGAAACCAAGGCGGAGAAATCATGAACCTTCGTGAAGTTGGCAGATTTCTGCGATTAATCGGCCCGCTCATTCAGTTGCCATCGCTCTGGCTTCTGTCACAACGGCCGGACTACGCCTCACGAAACATGCTACTGATCTACCTACTTTTTTTCGCGGGTTTGATGATGGTTGTCGTCGGCCTTTTTCTGAATTTCATTCCGAATCGCCGATCACGCTGATCGCAATAACGACTTGCATCTTGTTCTTTTCAGATGAATTTCATTTGCTTCTCTTCTGCCGGATCAGGGTATCAAGCCTGTAAATCTCAGCCTGGGCGGTACTATCCAGCGGGTTTGCCTGAATGACAAGGGCCAGCCAAGCACGGGCTTCGTCCAGCCTGCCGGCCGCTTCACACGCACGGGAAAATGTCAGCCAATCTTCCGGCGTCGATTTCTCAACACTATTTTCTGACTTCAGTAAAAGATTATTGAGTGCATCTACTCGCGCGGCCCGTCGGGCATAATCAAGCCCTTTCTCCAGGTCGCCAGCAAGCATCCATGCCCGGCCCAGATCAGCCAGCACCTGCCTTCGCCCGGGGTCGGCCTGATCAGCCATTTCAAAAAATTGAATCGCTTCTTTTGCTTTCCCTTCCGCAAGTGCCAGTCGCCCACGAATTTCGGCAGCGGCTGATGAATCAGCCGGGATTTTTGCAAATAATTCGGCGGCTTTATCGGTGTCGTTGCGTTCGATCTCGATTTCCAGACGTTTCGCCAGTGCTTCCGGCAGATCGGCCGGGAGCTCGTTTAAAGATTCGATCGCTTCATCCACCTTTGAGTTGCGTTTGAGTACCTCAACCAGTGCGAGATGAGAAAAATGATCTCCCGGATCGGCCGCGATAGCCTTTTGGAGCATTGGAATCTGCTCTTCAGGCACCCACCAGACAAGGTCTCGCACCATGCACCAGACCCACACTTCCTTGGGGCTGAGGGTAGTCATGTGTGAAAGCTCAAGAAAAAGCCGGCTGAGCTCACTTCGGCGAAGTTGCAACCCGAGTATGAAAACCAGTTCCCGGCGGGCGACGACCGAGCCGGGATCGACCTGAATAGCCGATTTCAGGTCATTTTCAGCCATTCGATATTCAAATCGCTGGCGATGGAGTTGCCCTTGTCTCAGTCGTGCCCAACCAGCCAGCGGGTGGTCATCGGGAATTGCGGCGAGTTCATAAATTGCATCCGCCGATTTCCCGGCGGCGATATTAATTCTGGCCTGAAGTCCGTGATCCAGTACCGTCATCGGCCTGAGTTTTTTCAGCTTATCAAGCTCGATCTGAGCCTCAGGGAATTTTTCCGCTTCGACCAACGCCAGAGCTCGCTCATAAACCTCTTCCGGGTCTTTATTAAGAAATAGCCCACAGCCTGCTGCAATTGGCATACATATACAGGCGATAAAAATGGCACGCCAGAAGTTGTTCATTCGCCTTCCCGATAGTCAGAGTTGAAACAGAAAAGCGGGGCCATGAAAGGCCCCGCCTGCTGATTTTACACGTTTGAAACTGAAATCGGAATCAATAGGAATCGGAGCTGATCACTTCGCCGCCGTTGCGGGTGCCAAGGGCAACCCACGTCATACGGTTAATGGTATTCTTGATGAATTTCACCGAACCGTCACCCATGCAGACATTGACACCGCCCGGATGCAGGCTGGTGGCGTTTGTCATGGAAGTGTTGTCAGCACCGCAGCCTGCACAGCCGACGCGGCATGAGCCCCACTGCTTTTCATTCGGGGTCAGAATGGTGGCAAACATCGTCCAGCCACCCACACCCATGCACCAACGCGCTCCAACGGCATTAGGGAAGTCGCCGCCGGCCGTGGTGCGGGTGGGCCATTTGGCATCGCATGCCTGAATCAGAGCCATTGTGCCTGCTGTTGCCGTGGCGTCAACAAAAGCATGGTAATACCGGTTACCCGTTACGTTCACCATTCCGGTCTTACGAGTTACTTTGTTTGAGCCGGCAGGGCTTGTCAGCACTTCCGAAAAAGCAATCGTGTTGGAAGTACCGTCGGTCGTGTCGCGAACACCGTAGCTGTAGGTGTAAGCGAAGAGACCTGGTGAACCATTACCGCCTGTAGCACGACCAGTGTTGGCATCAACAGCTGACATACCTTCCGCCTGAGTGTTTGGGCCAACGCTTGCAAAATAGCTGTTCGTGTTTGACCTGCCAGCATCGGGGTCGGTTGGGCAAAGATATTGAGTCACTACGGTATTGAAAACCGTCAAATTAGCGGCATAGCCCAGCGGCGTGCGAGTCGCGTGCCAGACGGCCAGATTAAAGTTCGCAGCGTTATAAAGTGGAGTCTGTTCGGTAAAGCCCAGAAGAAGGGCCTGTGCCGACCAGTTATTCCAGTTCATGAACGGAATCGGCCCGCTGTAAGTGACCGACGCGCCATTTGGGAAGCTATCATGAGTGGAGTGATAGTTATGCAGAGCCAAGCCAATTTGCTTGAGATTGTTGACACACTGAGCACGGCGGGCCGCTTCGCGGGCCGACTGTACAGCGGGCAGAAGGAGAGAGATAAGGACGGCGATGATCGCAATCACCACCAGAAGCTCAATAAGCGTAAAACCTTTACGCATCGTAGTTTTCATCTGATTTCTCCGGACGATTGAAATGATGAATAGCGTGAGTTGGAATACCCGGTATCGGAGAGAACAACCGGATCAGTAGCAAGAATCACTTCTTTGGGGCGGCTTTTTTCTTGTTCTGCTCATTGAAAAAGGCGTCTGAAGCCTCAGCCTGACGCTTCAGTTCGTCAGTCACTTCAACTTGCTTCGGCGCTTCTTTTGTGGCACCACCGCAACCAACAAGTGCGGCTGGGAGGGTGGCAAGAGGCAAAAATCCAAGAAGGAACGATCGACGGGACATCTTTTGGATGACTCCAAAAATGCACAAACGTATCTGTGCGAAACCAGGTTTTATTGAGGACGGAATACGAATTAAGGCTATAAGGCCAGAATTCGGTCAATGTGAATTGTCGGTTAAATCATTAAAAAAGTCAATCAGTTCATACAGCTGCAATTATTTTATAGCTATCCGATTTCCCAACTGCATCCAAATCAATTTCTTTGAAATAAGATCATTTACCAAGTCATTCTCTAAAGTGTTTTATAGTAATCATTTATTGTTACAAAGAATAATACTTCTCATATGAAATCAGTATGAATCTGCCGAGAGTAGTTCACCACGGTCTCGCGAGCCAAGTGCCTGCCACGTCTGCATGTTAATCGTGTCACGCATGAACCGCACACTGCCGTCGCAAAAAAGCGAATGAACGCCGCCGGGATGATAGCTTCGGGCGGTTACATTCAGCGAAAGATTCTGCCAGTCACCCGGTGATTTGTCGCTGTGTGGCAGACCGCCACGGCAATCAACTGTCGAGCTATTGGGCGGACGACGGTGGTTATACATGCTGTGTCCCGGTGCCCCATACACCCACTTCACGCCTCTGGTCGGCTGAAATCCTGGTGGATTAGTCACGATGCAGCGCGTTTGATAATCATTATTATCCCGAATCGGTGGCCCATTACCCGCCGTGTTATTGCCTGTGATCACAAAACCGCCAAGCGGATTCTGCGCAAATGCCGCAGAGCTGCTGAATCCAGTTGGAGCCCCCAAACTCGACCTTTGCGTTTCACTGACACAGATCGTCATCGATGTACCGTCCAGAATCGAAGCGATAGAAACCGCTGAATTTTCATAAAAAATTCCATTTGGAGGCGACATTCCCAATGGCGGGCTCTGCACAACACTATAGCCTGATCCAACATTCATCAAATAATTTTGCACGCCCCAATTACTGCCCCCAACAGTAATTGGCTTCGGGGCCGGATCAGATGGGCAGAGCAAAAAGCTGGGCTGAACGATTGAAGCCGTTGCGTTGACGATGGAATTCGCCACGGAATAATCAGGGTCTGGGTTCATACTGAAATTCATCGTGTAATAAAGATATTGTTGCTCAATAAATGGCAACATTTGTGAGTAAGCACTCCAGCAGTGGCCATTTCCAGCAACGTATGTATTAATGCGCCCCGGCGGAAAAACACTATGGGCTGACTCATAATTATAAAGCCCCAGGCCGATTTGCTTGAGATTATTCACGCAGTTTGTACGACGCGAGGCTTCTCTGGCAGCCTGCACCGCGGGCAATAGCAGTGAAATGAGCACTGCGATGATGGAAATCACGACCAGAAGTTCTATCAGGGTAAATCCTTTGCGTTTTTTACTCAGCTTGATTTGCATTGAACTGTTACCGATACAGATTTTGACCACAACATTATTGCCAGCTACACGATTCATGGGCTTCATGCGGATATTGAATGATTCTATCAAAAGTCCACTTGCTCGATTCCGATATTCTGCTAGAGTTCCGGGAACTGTTTCAGCCCGATCTTCTCTGACGCCTTGCTCTCCCATGACCATGGACGGTCGATTCCCGGCTAGTTTGTCAAGACTTTTGCCGGAACAGCAAAGCCAGTAGAAATCATGATCTCCGATAAGGAGCTTTTCAGATGGCATTAAGGCTATGGATGGCCCTGCCAGGCACGGCTTCCGCCCGCAATAAGCCCGCTCTTTTTTCCATCGGCCTGCTTTTGCTGGGCATTGGCACGATTGTGGCCACTGAGCAGGACGGCGTTGTTAATAAAGTGACACTGGAACTGCAAATTCAGGGCCTTTCCAAAGAAGGCTGCGTTGTGGAGATCTCGCCCGGTCACCCCGCCTGCAAGTTTAAAAAAGTAAAATACAAGGTTGAAGATTCTCGCGTTCTGTTGCAACCCATTGAAGTGACAAGCCTTTCGATTGATCGTGATTGCTCATTTGCCATCACCATCAAGGAACCTGGCCTGCCAGAACACACCATCCGCCGTGGGCTTCGGCTCTCTAAACCTACCGAAGGAACGGACACCAAGCCCGAGCTGAAAATCACCTGCCACCTTGCCACGCCATCGCAAGTGCAACAGGCACGCAACGAAGGACTTGACGACAAGCCAAAGTCCCGTTGAATCATAGACTTGAATAAACAAGACGACTCATTGGCCGGCCAGGCTTGACCGGCCTTCATTTTTTCTTTTTTTTACATCAGTGGAGTCGGACTGGTGGCCTTGGCCTCTTCCCAGACCGGACCATAAACCGCTTTATTAAACGGGGGACAGCCCGTGACAAATTGCCCTTGAGCATTGTGCTTGGAACGCATTAATGCCGTGCAGTAGCTAAATGTACGACAGGTTCGCTTGGGGTCCAGCGGCTCTGCGGACATTATATTTTTTGCAAAATCGGGATGCGATAAACTGGCCCGGCCGACCCCAACCACCGAAACCTCACCAGCAGCCACATTTGCAGCCGCTGCATGAGGTAAAAATGCCTGCAACCAACTGTACCCGGAGCCGACCACACAAAGCTTCGGAAATGATTTCTGAATCTGGGCAGTCGCCTGAAAATGTCGAGCCACACCCTCCAGCGGATGTTCCGGCGTCTGATATGCATCAATCGGTGCATACTCAAACGGCCTGAGATAGTGCGGATTAGCGTAAGGATTACCCATCGAGACACTTACGATATCAACCCCCAGATGTTCCAGCTCGGCGATCAGCCTCAGGGGCTCTTCCAGATCGATCTGCGATGGATCAACCGAATGTGTTCCCCAAGCGGTTGTGACCGGTTGCTGGGCTGCTAAGGGCACGCCATCGCCATTTTCACCCTTCACAAACGGCAGACCATCAAACACATTAAGTCTTGTACCAATAATTAGTTCTGGAACTTCAGACCGAATCCTGCCCACAATTTCACGAATCATCCGGGTCCGGTTTTCAAAACTGCCGCCAAACGGACCAGGCCGCTCCCTGGCCGCCAGCAGTTCATTGAGCAGATAACGATGACACTGCTTGATATCCACAAAGTCGAAGCCAATCCGATACGCCAGCGAGGCAGCGGCCACATATCGTTCAATAAGCCTGTGAAGTTCGTCATCGCTGATCAGGGGCGTATCAGGTCCGACCCTTACGCCATTTTTACGGTCCCAAAATGTCAGTGGATCGAGTAACGGGTCTCGCTGGACCAGAACCGGCTGCGGTACACTGTAACGACCCGAGTGTGTTAACTGTATTCCCACCAGTAGGTTACTGTCATCACCCCAAGCCCGCCTGTGTGCTGATCGACAAACGCTTAAGAGCTGTTCCAGCCCCCCGGCATGCATTTCATCAAAGACAAGCTGACGAGTGTTGGCCCTGCCCAGCGGCGTTATCGCGGCAGCCTCGCCCCAAACAAGTTTGGCCCCACCTTCGCCGAACCGCTCGTAACGCCTAATTGTCAAGAGATCTGGAGAACCATCAGGCGTACCATCACAGCCTTCCATCGGGTGAATCGCCAGCCGATTGCCGATCGTCCGACTTCGAACTCGCATTGGAGCAGCCAGAGATGACCAGTCATCCGAAAAATTCATTACAAGGCCACGACGCCCGGCCTCGCTTGCTATCTCTTGAACGCTTTTGTACTTAAAGAAACGAGACAATCGCTTGACCCTTAATTCTGATCCCATCAACCCTCATTTGCAGACGTCTTTCGCAACACTTTAACACGATGCACATAAGATCAGTAAACAAGATTTCAAAAAAATCAGAACATCACTCATCACGTATTCATACATTATCTTTTTAGTAATCTTTTTATCCATACGATTTTCTTTTCATAAACGACTATATATTGATATTTAACAAATTACAACACAATTATATTCAGTGGATTTTCTCAAGAAAATCCAAGACAATATTGATTAATATACTGAACTATGTAATACAATACATCAGTTCAAACAAATACTGATACATTACCTAATTAGTAATATATCAACTGGCAATATTGATGAGGTTTTAGAAACCGCAGGGCCTAAAAAAGGAGGGAAGAGATGCTCGGAAGCCGAAACCTTGAGCGAAAAGCGTTCACATTGATCGAACTTCTTGTAGTGATTGCGATTATCGCCGTATTAATCAGTTTGTTGTTGCCGGCCGTTCAATCCGCCAGAGAGGCTGCCCGTCGAACGCAGTGCGTAAATCACCTCAAACAGGTTGGGCTGACGGCTCATGGATTTCATGATGTTAATGAACAATTTCCTTCAAGCATAAGGCCATCGGGGCTTACGAGTGCTCCTCGCATTGCTGGCACGCTCAGGTTGCTGCCATATATGGATCAGAAGCCGATTTTTGATAGCTATAACCTGCAAGTAACGTGGGGCGATCCAGTCAACTCAACTCTCGTTAAAACAAAGCTTTCTGTCTTTCTTTGCCCTTCCTCGCCGGCAGACGCTTCCCGACTCGACGGAATCCCTGAAATCACGCCGTGGTCGCCTTCCGTAGCTGCGATCACTGATTACAGCGGAGTGGCAAATATCGATCCCAGACTTTATGCCACTGGACTAATCTCAAAAGCAGGCTCCGGTAATGGAATTCTGGAAAAAAATGCCACAATTAATATTGCCGGTGTGACTGATGGATTGTCAAACACCATTCTCTTTGCCGAATCAGCTGGCAGACCATTTAAGTATCGCAAGGGTGGAAAGTTATTGAATTCAAACCAAACTCTTTCGAGAGTTAATGGCGGTGGCTGGTCACGGCCTGCCAGCGACATTTCGTTTAAGGGATCATCAGCCGATGGTACATCGGTAATTGGCCCTTGCCCGCTGAACTGCACCAATGGTGACGACATCGCTCAAGCGGCCTTTCCGCACCCAATCTATAATTCGGAAGGAACTTCCGAAATTTATGCATTCCACCCGGGCGGTGCAAATATCCTGCTGGGTGATGGGTCGGTAAGGTTTGTCAAAGAAACAATCAGCCTGCGTATATTCGCCTCACTGATCACGCGAGACGGCGGCGAAGTGATCTCTGCTGATTCATGGTAATCGGAATTCTTAAGATAAGCCTCGGGTGAAACATACCGAGGCTATTTTTGTGTTTCCGAACAATCTAATTAAAAAGATGTTCTTTCATAAGTTGGTAGCGTAATTTAAACCAAATGATTAATCTTAATGAGGATTTCAATTTCGAGTGTGGAAAGCCAAGCCAATGAGCCAGGTTGATTGGTCGGTATTATCTGATTTCATCAAGGGTTACGACCGAATTGTGCTCACCACACACATTCGTCCCGATGGCGATGCCCTTGGGAGCGAAATCGCTTTGGGTCGTGCATTGCTGAAGCTTGGCAAAGACGTCAGATGCGTGAACACCAGCGCCCTGCCGCCTCGATATGATTTTCTCGACCCTGACCGCCACCTTTTACACCACTATCAGGAAGGCGGCCCCTCGAATTATCTCCTGAAAGACGCTCAGGCCCTTATTATTCTCGACCTTTCGAGCTGGAGCCAGCTTGGCCGGTTTGGCGACTGGGTTCGATCATTCAAGGGCCCAAAACTTGTTATTGATCACCACGTGAGCCGCGATGCCGACCTGGCACAGACTTTTCTGGTCGATACCTCGATCGAGGCGACCGGAAGGCTCGTTTTTGAGGCGATTAATCACCTTAAAATCAAAATTGATGCAGACATAGCCACCGGAATACTGACAGCGATTGCCATGGACACAGGCTGGTTTCGCCACCCCAACACCAGCGCTGAAACGCTTCGAATCGTTGCCAGCCTGATTGATTCAGGCGCCCCGATTTCTGAAATTTTCAAGAAAATCTTCGAACGAAATACGCTTGGGCGACTCAAATTAGTGGGCCGAACTCTCTCATCCCTTGAATCAGCATTCGATGGCAAAGTGGCCTGGGCGATGGTCACGCGTGAAGCTCTGGAAAAAGCCGGGGCCCTGCCAAGCGACACCGAAGACCTTGTAGATTACACAGTAAGCATTCTGGGCGTAGAATTGGGTTTTCTTATGATGGAGCTGCCAGCCGGCGGCATCAAACTCAGCCTTCGCAGCCGGGGCCCTCTCGACTGCTGCGAGCTTGCCGGAAAATTTGGTGGAGGAGGCCATCGCGCGGCAGCCGGTGCAACATTGCCGGAACCAATCGACAAAGCCTTAGAGTCCGTAAAGAAAGAGCTGGCAAAGATTATTAAAACAGATAATCCCATAGGTTGAATACCATTTGAATCGTGGGACGCAAGGGGCCTTGAATTCGCCTGAAGAAATTCATGACATTCGCCAGTCAAGTAGTTAATATAAAGCCAGTCAGAATATATCTGACAATCCCTCTTGGAATTGAAAACACCCATCCGCATTTTGGACGATGCCGATATGCAACACCGCCCGCTGGGAAAAACGGGGCTCTCTTTACCGGTGCTCGGTTTTGGGGCCAGTTCACTGGGGCAGGAGTTTCGCCAGATTGATCTGGCCGAGGCCCTTGAATCTGTGCGAGTGGCACTTGATCTTGGCATGGATTTTATCGACACATCGCCATTTTACGGACGTGGGATGAGTGAATGCCTGCTGGGTGTAGCCCTGCGAGGCGTGCCCCGCGAGAGCTACACACTCTGCACCAAACTTGGTCGATATACCGGCAGCCATTTTGATTTCTCGGCACGCCGAGTTGTTGAAAGTGTTGATACCAGCCTTTTACGAATGGGCGTGGAACATCTCGACATCATTCTCTGCCACGATATTGAATTTGTCGAAATGCAACAGATCATTGATGAAACACTGCCGGCGTTAGAGAAAATCCGACAGTCTGGCAAAGTGCGATTTATCGGAATCAGTGGCTATCCGATGAATATATTTAAATTTGTACTCGACCAGGCAAAGCTCGACGTTGTTCTCTCCTACAACCATTATACACTTCAGAATACAATGTTTGCCGACCTTGTTCCGTATCTTAAATCCAAAAAAGTCGGCATCATGAATGCCGCACCATTCTCGGCCCGGCTTCTGACAAATGCAACCTTGCCACCCTGGCACAAAGCCACGCCTGAAGTGCGACGAATCTGTCGCGCTGCAGCCGATCACTGTCAGTCCCGGGGCGTTGATATCGCCCAGCTTGCTCTTCAATTTTCAATTGCAAATCAGGACATGAGCACTTGCATTGTCGGTTCGGCTAATCCCCAAAATGTCAGAAACTGGGCCACATGGGCCGAAATGCCAATCGATCAGCAATTGCTGTCTGAAGTCCTTGAAATTCTCAAACCAATTCACAACTGGTTTTATATAGAAGGTCGGCCTGAAAACAACGACCCACAGGATTGAAATTCAATAAACGGAATGGATTGAAATGAAAGCACTCTCGCTCGATTCACCGCTTAACTGGCGACGCATTGAAATCGCCGAGCCACCCGCACCAGCAGCCGGTATGGCAGTAGTACGTATTCATCAGGTGGGTGTCTGCGGCACAGACCTTTCCGGATATCTGGGCAAAATGCCCTTTTTTAGCTATCCGCGTATTCCTGGCCATGAGCTGGGTGTGGAAGTGGTCGCCCTGGGTGAAGGCGTGACGAATGTCAACGTAGGCGATCGATGCTCTATTGAACCATATATAAATTGCCAGAATTGCCATGCGTGTCGTCGCGGATATACAAATTGTTGCGAAACAAATCAGACTCTTGGTGTGCACTGCGATGGCGGATTGACTCCTCTATTCACAATTCCTGCACGCAAGCTGCATGCTTCGGCGAAATTAAATTTTGAACAATTGGCGCTGGTTGAAACTCTGGCCATTGGCTGTCATGCCGTTAATCGGGCGACAATTGGTCCTGAAGACGTTGTCGCAGTAATAGGCGCTGGGCCGATAGGGCTTTCTGTCATTGAATTTGTCAAACTGACGGGAGCGCGGCTTATTGTTGTGGATCTGATGGAATCCCGCTTAAAGTTTGTTCGCGATGTCATGGGCGTGGAATTGACATTGAAATCAGATGAAAATCTCGAAGCGAATTTAAAAAGGCTTTCGGGCGGTCATTTGCCGGATGTTGTTATTGATGCCACCGGCCACTACGGCAGCATGTCCAACGGTTTTTCTCTGGTAGCTAATGGTGGCGGCAGGCTGGTTTATGTCGGTATTACTACCGAAGAGATTAAATTCAGGCATCCCATCTTTCATCGCCCGGAAGGCACGCTACTTTGCTCACGCAATGCATTGCCCGGTGATTTCAAGCGTATCATCGAACTGATTGAGAATGGCCAAATAAACACCGACCCATGGATCACCCATCGTGTTGGTTTTGATCAGGTAATTCAAGATTTTCCTTCGTTCGTGAAGCCGGAAACCGGTGTAATCAAAGCCATGATTGAAATTGGACAATAATACACTATAAAGTCGGAAGGAAATACAATCGCAATGTCTCAACTCCCAGAAACAATTCTTCAATTCGGTGCCGGTCGATTTCTGCGTGGCTTTTTTGACCGATTCGTAGATCAGGCAAATAAGGAAGGCCAGGAGGTTGGCCGAATTGTCATCGTTCAATCCACCAGCGGGCCTCGTGCAGAACTTCTTGCGCAACAGAATTGTATTTATCATGCACTTTATCGAGGTGTGGAAAATGGCGAAGTTGTCGATAAAACAATTGAAATTAATAGTGTCAGCCGGGCATTGATCGCAGCGGCAAGCTGGAGCGAGGTCTTGCGAGTTGCATCCTCACCTGAATTGAAATATATCGTGACCAATGCAACCGAAGCTGGCTATGAAACTGATGGTACGGATAAATTGACCGATTCGCCGCCAAAATCATTGCCTGGAAAACTTGCCAGCGTGCTTTGGGCACGGTTTCAGGCTGGCAGCCCTCCGCTGGTGATTCTGCCGTGTGAGCTTATCGAAAATAATGCCGACAAAGTGCAGAAATTAGTAATGGATCAAGCCGACGCATGGGGGCTTCCAGCTGATTTCATTTCGTGGATGACAGATCAATGTTGGTGGTTGAATAATCTCGTTGATTGTATTATTACCGACGGCCCGTCTGACCATGCGCTGGCTGCCAGCGACAAAATGCTGATTCAAGTTGAGCCTTATGCCCTTCTGGCAATTCAGCGTCCACAGAGAGGCAATCCCCCTCTTTTCAGCAACCCTTTCATTCATGTTGTTGATGATCTTGCACCTTTTTTCCTGCGAAAAGTGCGCATTTTAAATGCAGTACACACGGCAATGACAGCCAGGTTTTACGGCCATGGCTTTGAAACAGTGCAGCAGGTGATGGGAGATCGGTCGGCGAACCGGTGGTGTCGCGACGTTGTTTTTGAAGAGATCGTACCCGCATTAGTGGCACGGGTTGAGGGCGTGGCCGAATTTGCCGACATGACTTTTGACCGTTTCCGTAACCCCTTTCAGAAGCATCTGCTCAAGAATATTACACTGAATCACGATGCCAAATTAAAGGTTCGAATCGAACCAACCATCCATGAATTTCAATCAATTTACGGCCGCGAACCAAAGCGGCTTGCGGAAGTGCTACGCACAAAACTTCCTCAGGAATAATGGCATTTGATGGAACCCAATTCAATGATTCGCTCAAGTGTCACAATAAGCCTTGTGAATGAAGCCAGAGGCGGCCCTTTTGTCTTTTGGGATGATCTTGCGGCTGCTTGCGATACGGCAAGCCAATTAAAGTTTGACGCAATTGAAATCTTTGCACCAGGTCCAGAAGTATTGCGTTCAAATGAAACTGCAAGCCTCTTAAAAAGCCATGAATTGCAATTAGCGGCTGTTGGCACCGGTGCAGGCTGGGTAAAACATCAATTGCATTTAACGCTGCCGGATCGGGCTGACCGGCAACGTGCCATTGATTTCATCAAAGCAATGATCGAAGCAGGTGCCATAAATCAAGCCCCGGCCATCATTGGTTCGATGCAGGGGCGGTGGTCAAAGGAAGTCAATCCAGATAGTGCGATTGCCTTTTTGATTGATGCTCTCAACGAACTAGGGGAATATGCATTGCAATTCGGCGTTCCGCTCATATTTGAGCCGCTGAATCGTTATGAAACGAACATTATTCGTACAGTTGAAGAAGGGCTCGCACTATTGGATCGGCTCGACACAAAAAACGTAAGGTTATTGGCCGATCTGTTTCACATGAATATCGAAGAGGCTGATATTTCAGCAGGCATTCGTCAGGCAGGAAATAAAATTGGCCATGTGCATTTCGTCGATTCCAATCGTCGTCCGGCTGGCGAAGGGCATATCGATTTTGGGCCAATTGCATTGGCATTAAACGAAACAGGATACATTGGATTCGCTTCGGCTGAAGCGCTGCCGTGGCCCGATTCCCAGAAAGCAGCAGCCACAACGATTACAACTTTTCAACGCTATTTTCCGAGATAAGCCAGGGAAAACAAATCAAGGAGTCAAAATATGCTCAAGCATCGGCTAATTCATCCACAGATTAATGAAATTATCGGCAAGGCGGGCCACCATGGTAAAATTTTGATCGCCGATGGCAATTATCCGGCATCAAGCAAAAAAGGCCCAAATGCCGAAGTAATCAGCATGAATTTGATGCCAGGAGTCATCACATGCGCCCAGGCTTTGGAAGCTGTGCTTTCCGCTGTACCGGTGGAAGAGATTAATACAATGATATACACAAAAGATGACCCTTATGCTCTTGATGCTGACCCGCCCGTTTGGAATGACTATCGCAAGATCATTAAAGAATCAGGTCTTGACCTCGAGTTGAAACCCATTGAGAAATGGAATTTTTATGACGCTGTGGCAACGGTGGACCATGTGCTCACTATCCAAACGGCTGATCGGCAGCGATATGCCAATATTCTACTTTCAATCGGTGTTCGGATGGATTGAATTCAATCACAATGGAAAAGATTGACGCGCATCAGCATTTCTGGCAACTTTCCCAGCCATTTGAATATGGATGGCTGGACAAGCCTGAATTGAAATCAATCATGCGTGATTATCTGCCATCAGATTTGAAATCGCATCTTGAATCCTGTCAGATCTCCGGCTCGATTTTTGTTCAAACACAACACAACCTGGCTGAAAATCACTGGGTGCTGCGTATGTGTGACCAATATCCTTTTATCAAAGGAATTGTGGGCTGGGTCGATCTGGCTTCGGAAGCCTGCGAAACGCAGATTCTGGAAATGCAGGCTAATCCACATTTTCTAGGTGTACGGCATGTAGTGCAGGATGAGCCTGACAATGATTTTCTGATCAGGCCTGAAATTCTTCGCGGGCTTTCACTGCTTGAAAAGCATGACCTGCCATTTGATGTTCTGATTTATGTACAACATTTAAAGCATGTTACAACATTGGCCAGAAAACTGCCAAATTTAAAGATGGTAATTAATCATCTGGCCAAACCGCAGATTGCAGATGGTGGACTGAAGGCATGGCAAAATGATTTTGAAGCCTGTGCTCAGTTTGAAAATGTCTGGTGCAAGCTCTCGGGGATGGTCACAGAAGCCGACTGGAATAATTGGAAAGCGAATGATTTAAAGCCGTATATTGAAATTGCAATATACGCCTTTTCACCCAAGCGGTTGATGTTTGGCTCAGATTGGCCGGTGTGCGAGCTTGCCGGAACTTACAAAGCCGTACATGATGCACTTGCCATGAATATCAGCCAACTGACAAAAGCCGAGCAGGCCCGTATTTTTGCCGGTTCTGCCCGAGAATTTTATCAGTTGCCAAATTGAATTGGAGATGAGTCAAGATCGCCAGTAAAGAGCGACTCTGTCCACTTGAATTTCAGTCTTTTTGGGTGAAATTTCAATAGATTCAATTTCCAGACTGGCTGGATTAGCGGAAGATCGAAGCAATTCAACCTCGGCTTCAATTTGTGAGTCGAGGTCCGCAATTTGCTGTAAGATAGACTCCAGGCTTTCTTCTGCATGGGCCACATCCTGCTTTTGAGTGGCAACCTTTGTTGCGGTTTTGGCTGCGGTTGCGGCTTTGCCGATAGTCGTTACAGAGATCGTCTTTCGGCCCATGAGTGAACCAAAAATCGTTGTGCCTATTGAAATCGCGGCATCCATCATTTTACTCTGAGCCTGCGATTTTTCCCGATCAAGTTTCTGCTGGGCCCGAAGCTGTTTATCTTCTAGCGTTTTACGCTTAGTTGTGAATTTGGCTCGTAGCTTTTCAATTTCGCCATCCCGCTGTTCTGATACTTTGGCAGCGGCCCTGACTCGGAAGTCGCCCTCCGTCTCGCCCGGATTACTCAGCAGTTTCAGCGGATTGTATTTAAATAGTTTTAATGAATGGTTACGATAAAGATGATCTTTCAGCCCTGTGGCCAGTGTGGAATATGTTTTTGGCTTGGCCAGTTCGCCCGGCATCTGGGCAAAAGAGGCTTCATTATCAGGAGTTTTTTCTCGCTCTGGGGCCTCTTCTATAATCATCTCAGCCGACTGCCAGGGCTCATCCGGAAGGCAGTCGCTGATATCGGCGATTAATGCAACTTTTTCCCAGAGATCAATCCCGCCAGCCGTCTGAGTGAAATGTAATTTGGCTTCACCAAGAAGCGAAGGGCAGTAAATGGTTTTTCCAGCTTTTTTCAATGGTTCAAAATATTCTTCAATTTCAGGCGGAAGGAGTGGGCGACTGCCACCACTGCTAACTGATTTATCATCGTTTTTTCGAGCCGGGGAATTTCCTTCTTCGCCTGCTTTTCGGCCTTGCATGAGCTGGCTGATTTGCGTGCGGGAAAGTGGCCCGCGCAGAAATGAAAGGGCCCAGCGAGTCTGGAATAAAATCGGGTGATCTTCGTGAACGTTATTCATCAGGAAAACACGCTGACTCAGGCCTGAGATGAGCTTATCCATCTCTGCCCGATTAAAGCCCTGACCTGCAGCTGTGGCCGCGCCTTCCAGGCCATCCAGTACGCGTGCCTTGTCTCTTTCAGTTTGAAGACGACCAATCCACCAGGTACCGCAGTTCGAGAGGCCTTTGTAATCGAGATCGACCGGATTTTGCGTGGCCAGCACGACACCAAGCCCAAAAGCCCGCGCCTGCTTCAATAGTGTAAGCATCGGTGTTTTTGACGGCGGATTAGCCGTTGGTGGGAAATAACCAAAGACTTCATCCATATACAGCAGAGCACGTAGGCTTGATGTGCCGGGCTGAGAACGCATCCAAGCAATAACTTCATTGAGCAGAAGCGTAACGAAGAACATCCGTTCCGCATCTGACAGATGAGCGATTGAAATTATTGTCAGCCGTGGCTTGCCTTCTGACGTATGAAAGAGGCGTTTAATATCAAGTGGCTCGCCACTTCGCCAGGCTGCAAAGCCGGGTGATGCCACTAGCGTATTGAATTTCATGGCAAGCTGAAAACGATCCTGCGAGGCAAATACGGATTCCAGGCTCATCACACCAACAGTTTCAAATGGTGGGGACTGAATCTGGCGAATCAATTCAGCCAGATCCAATGATTTTCCGGCGGCCCAGGCCGTCTCGAGAATGGTCGAAAGCAATAGGAATTCTCGACTGGTGATCGGGTCGGCATCTATTTTGAGTAGAGCCAATAGGCCCATCACCGTTCCACTAACACGCTCACGCAATGATTCAGCACTTTCACGAATTTCAATAGTCGGAGCATCAAGCGATTTCAATATGGAAAGCCCAAGGCCCGCCGAGCCACCGGGGGTGTAAATGGTCATATCCACCGAATCTTTATACCGAGCGATTCGGTCTATCGGTTGATCCCATGCAGCCAGCCCTTCTCGCCATGAATCTGCCGTTTTTTGGGCGAGATCCTCAACGGAGAGACCTTTCCGGCCTGCTTCTTCCGCGTCGATCCAGGGCTGAAAGTCTTCTGGTTTCAATTCCGGAAACGCGAGCAGAAGATTGCCAAGATCTCCTTTCGGATCAATACATATGGCAGGAATACCGTCAATAGCAGCTTCTTCCAGCAGTGAAAGACAAAGACCTGTTTTGCCAGAGCCGGTCATGCCCACGCAAATTCCATGCGTTGTCAGGTCGCGAGAGTCGTAAAGCAGCGGATTTGATGTTGTCTTTTTGGATTTAAGGTCAAATTCTTGGCCGAGGTAAAAAACGCCCAGCTTTTCGTAGTCGCTCATGGAATTGCAATCCAATTGTATTTGATACCAAAGTGTAGTGGGTATTGATTTTAATGACTATTTGCTAAATTATTCAAGATTGACCGGCAACAAGTCTTTCGGCGG
>JBILGL010000166.1:0-8099 GCA_044351075.1 Isosphaeraceae bacterium
ATTTATCGATTTTCCCTCTGCCTGACTGTGTGAGATGACCCAATAGGCCAGTATCGACTCCATCGATTCCTGAATCCATGACATTTCCAGCAATCGGCTGAGACACTGCCGGTTATTGGCAAGTGTCAGGTAAAAAAGGTTTGAGATCATCTGATGCATGTGCTTTAGCCGGGCATTGCGAAACCCGGTAAACGATTGCCAGCCTTTCGTCAGCGGCAGTGCCAGTGTCCCCAGAACGACAGGGTTGGTAATTACGATGGCTGTGGAATAAATTTTGAATAGAAATAAAGGAATGCCTGTCACTACGGGTGATGCGATTGAAAATCGATCGGCCAGAGGCATACGAAGACGGGTAGCCTGTTCAGGCAGGTGCATCTCGAGTTCTCGAAACGCAACATCCTTGAAAAGCCTGAGATAGACACGGTCTTTGCGTATCATTGGCCCCAAATCCACATCGTTCCTGAATTTCACGAGCACCAGCAGCCGATTCCATGCGGAATGGGTTTTCATTTCTTCTTTAAAGCCCTTACGCCAGTTTCGTTTAGGGCGTTCAACCAGGCAAAACCCGCGACCATAGACACGGAGCTCGTCAAAAACTTCGAAGTTTGGTTCATATTTGATTTTATATTCATTTTTTGTACGCACTGCATGTTTGACGGTGTCGAGCTCGATCTGCTCAAAATTGGCTCTGTTCAGCGTTTCTTCAATCTGGCGGATACAGATTGCGAGCCGTTCATCCTGATCCAGCGATGCCTTTACAGAATCTTCGGTCTCGTTAAAGTAAGTTTTGTCCGGGTCAAATGGGTCATAAAGCTGGCTCATCAGATCGAAGTGATGCATAAGATGCATCCTCTGCACGTTGGCCAGGGCCTCAAAAAGCCGGAACCAATCGCGTCGCTGCGGGTCGGTTAATGGAAATTTGCTCAGAAGTATGCTTGTCAATCGATTGAGTGAAAGCGGAACATACTTCTGCTGCCCGATCAGAATTGCCGGATACAGTTCTTGACTGCCATTGGGATCATCATCAGCCTTCGTTTTTTTTCTGAATAAATTAATTTTCATGATTCAGTCGAGTGGTCAATTTCTATCACGATCAGGGAATTGGTATTATTTCGCTTCTAGACGATGATATTATATGCTTCATTCAGAAAGACTTCAAAGAATTGAGGAATTGAGCCGGTAACCGTGTCGATCGATGAAATACCGCAGATTCGGCTTGGCGTAATCGGCCTTGGCAAGCTCTGGGAGACGCGCCATCGCCCTGCATTTGAACGTCTGCGAAGCCATTTTCGAATAGTCTCAATTTACGACCAGGTCAGCGAACGGGCCCGCCGAACCGCCGAACAAATCCGGTGCCGACACGCTGAAACAATCGAAACTCTGATCGACCGAAATCTGGTTGATGCAATTTATATTCTTTCACCACAGTGGTTTGAGGTTTATCCTATTGAATTAGCTATACGCCGCGGTCTGCCAGTCTATTCAGGTGTGCCGATTGTGTCGCTGCAACAGGCGAAGTCGTTGCAGGAACTTATTCGAGAAACGGGTGTGAAATTCATGCCGGAGTTTGCCCGGCGCTATTATCCGGCGACACAAAGACTGATTGAGCTGCTGCGGACTCGCCTTGGCCCAGTGCGAATGATCATGGGCCACACCCGCATGGCATCATTCGACCGCTATGGCCTGCCGGGACCCAATACCCAGAATACACCAGTCTCTCTGCGTATTGATCCAATGTATTTTCTCACGGACTGGGTTCGGCAAATGATTGCCGAGAATGTGGCCAAAATAGTTGAAACCAACACCTCAACATCGCTTGCGTTAAACCAGAAATCGCCAGCCGGTGAAGTGGAATTCTGCTCGTTTACCCTTCAGTTTAACGGTGGAGCGATTGCCCAGATGACTTGCTACCGGCATCATCAGAGCCGCTGGGGAGATATTGCTCGAGTGCCTGCCGGGCCAGGCTTTCAAGTCTTTGCTGAACGTGGTATGGCTTTTCTGGATATGCCTGACCAGATTCGTTGGTATGACAGCTCAGGCTATCATGAAGAGCGGCTGAGTGAGGCTCGCTCTATCGGCGAAATCCTGAATCTGGAATTTCATAGTCTCGTCACAAACGGCCCCTACGATGGACCTACGATTGACGATGTGGTCTCAATCAACGAGATTCTTCAACCAGCCGGCCCTGCATGATCCAATCGAGTGATCAACCAATACCAGTTGACGCAATAAATGCCAATCAAAAGTCGGCCGAACCTGACCACTACCACTTACCCATCTGGGCTATTTTTTTATTACCGGCCCTCATCGGTCTCGGCCTGATTATACCTGTAATTCTCAGCAATTCTGCTACTTACGACGAAGTAACCTATGCCAGGCTTGCGGCCGACTGGTTTGAGGGCAGGCCGACTTCGGAAATATCGCGCATGGGCTCGCCCGTCAGTTTCTGGAAGTGGCAGTCGCTGCCGGGACTGCTTTTTCTCGAATGGACTGGCCGTGAGGAATTGCTGAGTGAGCCAGTCAAAAATCTTCCAGAGCTAGTAGTATGCCTGCGTTTTTCGTCGCTTTGGTGCTGGCTGTTTTGTCTCTGGGTCACTCAAGTCTGGGTCGTCAGGCGATCAGGCAGTCGGGCGGCATTCTGGGTCGGCTTGTTTTTTGCAATTGGACCAAATTTGATGGCCCATGGCTCAATTCTGACCATGGAAATGCCACTGACTGCCTTTTGGACACTCACTTTATTATCCTTCGAACTTTATATAATCCAAAAGAAACCTCGTTTTCTATTACTAGCCGGAATTGCCGCAGGGCTCTCATTCTCGATGAAATTCACCGGCTTTTTACTACCTTTTCTCATCGCGACTACCTATTTCATTAAGAATCTGGTCGATCGACAAAAGTTTTTTGTTAATCTGGGTAATTCAGCTGCGATTTTAATGATTATTGGTGTTTTACTATTGGCATCGAATCTTGTTGTCACAGGCTTTGACACGATTCCCATAAGTCAGCAGTCGGGTGCTCATCCGTGGCTTGAGGCTCGATTTTCTCCGCAAATATCGGCTAGGCTGGGGCGATTATTAGAAGCCTCGTGGCCAGTGGACTGGGTCGGTTTTACTACGCAGATGAGGCATCAGTCATCGGGAGGCCCATCGTATCTGCTGGGTGAGGTTTCCAGCAAAGGCTGGTGGTATTATTATCCGGTCACGATTGGTGTAAAAGTACCGTTGGTATTGCTGTTGCTCATGTTGATTCGGCTTTTGACGAGTTTGAGGGGTATTCGCAACGGTATGGATTTAATTCCCACCGTTCTTTTTGTTTTCCTGCTGCTGGCCTGCGTCGGTTCGAAGCGCAATTACGGGTTTCGTTACATGCTTCCCCTGGCGCCGATGACGCTTGTTTGGATTTCATCCCTCTTTCGGTCAACATGGTTTTCAAGATTCGCTCTGCCGCTGCTTTTTCTATTACTTGCAGAGCTGCTGACCGCTTTTCCTTATCCACTGGTGTTTTTCAATCAGTTTGCAGGCGGCACAGCACAGGGAAGGTGGATTCTGGCTGATTCCAACCTTGATTGGGGGCAGGGACTGATTTCTTTAAAAAAAATGCAGGATCTACAGCCAGACCTGAAGGATTTGACGCTATTTTACTTTGGGGATATTGACCCAGCGATCTACGGTATTGATGGTTCGATTTACAGAATTGACGCCTCCGACGGATTTAAGCCGCCATTTGAGGCTGTTGATCAAGTAAAAACGAAGTTTATTGGTGTCTCTACAAGTCTGATTCAGGGCCCCTGGGGGCCAGATTGTTTTTTTCGAAATCGATTGTGGCAAAAACCACTACACCACACTTCTGACTTTTCTGTCCAGATTTTTCGTAGTTCTGACATCGCTGCTCACTAAAATTTCGTGGTTTGATGATGGTAATAGATTCAGCTCTGACCCGCTTTTGTTACAGTTGACGTAAATCCATAATATGAAGAATCTTTCGTAGTATTTTCTCTTGCTGAAATTGAATCCATGAGAAAGAAACGATGATGAAAAAAGTCAGTAATCGAAGAAAAAATAGTAACTTGCATTGACAATCATCATTGATGTTATAAAAATTAGTTTGTAGTCTGCTTTAGTCGGACAGATGAACCAGATGTGGGCTACCCCGCATGCTACAACAATAATACCAAGGAAGAAGAGTAAACTCGATGGCCAGACGTGCACCAACCCTGCCTGATTCAGAGCTTGACGTTCTAAGTGTTCTTTGGGAGAAGAAGACTGGAACAGTACGTGAAATTCTCGCCTCGCTACAAAAACGTGGACGCACTTGGTCGTATGCCACTGTAGCAACTCTTTTGGATAGGCTCGAGCGAAAGAAGTTTATTACTTCGAATCGTGATGAGTTGGCTTATGTCTATTCCGCATTGATCGAGCCTGAGCACGTTCGTAATAAGCGTCTTGGTAGCGTTATTGAAAAGCTCTTTGACAACGATCCGTCAGAGCTTATCACTCACGTTATCGAAACTTACCGGATGGAAACCAAGGAAGTCGAAAAGATTAAAGCCGCTTTGGAAAAAGGCCAGCGTCGTCGCCCTCGTGGTTCTGAACCAGCCGAGAAGGTGACAGCTAAAGCTCCAAAGGCTGCCGCCAAAGCTCCGAAGGCTGCTGCCAAAGCCAAGGCAAAGGGCAAGAAATAATCAGGCTTTAATTATTGAATTGGCCTGCAACCTTTGGTTTCATACCAAGAGAACCCTTGCTTTTGGCGGGGTTCTCTTTTTGTTTTAAACTCCGTTCATTCAGAAAACCGGAGATTTCTTTCTCTTTGCTGCTTTTTGGACGCAATTCCACGACAGCAGGCTTACCCGAAGCGCAAGCTTTGAAGTTGCACTCTTTGAATTGTCGTTTTGCCGAAATCCTAAGATACGCTACGATTTGATCCGTTAAGGAAAATCAATAAAAAGATCGGTGGTTTATATGGCCGGAGGCCATAACTATTCATGGTCGGCTCCTCTGGAGCCCAATAATGCAATGCCTATTTTTATCGATGGCCGGAGGCCATAACTATTCATAGTCGGCTCCTCTGGAGCCGCAAAGAAAACAGATTCATCTAAATGCGCAACTTCAAAGAGCGCAAGCGAGGGAATTATTCTGAGCAACCTATCTGATTTCTTATCCCTCCCTAGCGCTTCGGGTTAGCCTTGTTTTAGTAATGTGGACTGGGAAAATTCCCAAAGGTCGTGTCAACTCCGGTTTTCTCTCTGAATTAAGTTTAGTAATCAGAATATGATTATCTGATGAGACGAGTGGTTGTAACAATTTCCGTCCTTATTCTATTTAATTTTTTCGACCCGGCAGCACTTTCAGCGGAGAAAGGGCAATCACAAAAGCCACTTCGCCACGGGTCGCGAAATGCACCCTTGCCTTGGCCTTCGGGCCAACGCCTTCCAGCGCAGTGACTCGACCCACGCCATACGATGGATGAGCTACGCTGGTGCCAATCTGAAAATCGCCCGGATTTGGCTTTGGCCCTGAGGGTACCGCCGCAGACTCCGCGCCGGCAGCGGCGCTGGCACTGGCATGTAGCCGGGCCAGATCGGCGGCTGTCATGATCTTGGGACGAGTTTCCGATAGCCGTTCCGGTGATGCCGAACGCCCGGCGGAATCTCGACCATATTCGCTCCGGCTCTGACCATAGCCACCTTGCGAATAGCCTGATCCGCCGCTACGACTTCCATACGAATCATCTGACCAATATTGATCTGCTCGACTACTGTGACCTGTGTCGTTAATTCGCTCAACACCCTGTAGGGGCAATTCGCGGAGAAAAGGAGAATTAATTGTCGCTGAGCGAGTTCCACGAAATTCGCGCACGCGGCAGTGGCTGATAAAGAGCTCTTTCTGGGCTCTTGTGATACCCACAAATAAAAGACGCCGCTCCTCTTCCATCTCGCTTTCGCTTTCGGCAGCACGGCGATGCGGCAAAATGCCTTCTTCCAGACCGACAATAAAGACGACCGGAAATTCAAGTCCCTTGGCGGCGTGCATCGTCATCAGCGTCACCGATCCTTCGCCTTCTTCCCAACGGTCCACCGCTGAAGAGAGGGTCACTTCTTCAAGAAATGTGCGAATCGTTGCTGAGCCCGGGTGGTCATCTTCAAACTGGTGAGCCGCTGAAATCAGTTCCTGCACGTTATCTGTGCGCTCTTTCGCCTCGGCATCAGGCAGGCTTGTCAGCATCGCCTGATAGCCTGTTTCATTCAGAATCCGCTTGATAAACTCGCTTGGCTTCTCCTCTTCCGCATAATGCTTCAGCTCATTGATAAGCATGGCAAAATCACGCAGGGTCGCCGCCGTTCGGTCTTTTGCGCCGGGGATCGCCGCCGACTCGCTACATGCTTCCAGCAGAGAAATACTGCGTGTGCGGGCATAGTCCGTCAGCCGCTCAAGTGCCACTTTGCCAAGCCCACGCGTCGGTGTGTTAATCACCCGTGCCAGGGCAATGTCATTTTTCGGATTCAACGCCACATGGGCATAAGCCAGCACATCCTTAATTTCCTGCCGCTCATAAAACGAGACGCCGCCAACGATGGCACAAGGCAGTTTGGCCCTTTGCTTGATCGCCATTTCAAGCCCACGCGAAAGGGCCGAAACACGATAGAAAACAGCAATATCCGAGGGCTTATATCGCCCTGAGCTTACGAACTTTGCGATTTGTGAGGCTACGCCCTCAGCTTCGTCGCGTTCACTGCCGTAAGTTGTCAACCGAATGGGCGAGCCCGCCGGATTATTCGTGAGCAGCTGCTTCTGCTTGCGTTTTTTATTGTTCTGGATCAGATGATCGGCTACAGCAAGAATATTTTTGGTGCTGCGGTAATTATGCTCTAGCTTGACGACAGCGCAACCAGGGTAGTCTTTCTCAAATTCCAAAATATTGTTGAGATTCGCTCCACGCCAGCCGTAAATGGATTGGTCAGGGTCGCCGGTAGCGCAAAGGTTTTTCACATCCACATTCAGGGCCCGCAAAATGGCATACTGGGCCAGATTCGTATCCTGATATTCATCGACCATGATATAGCGATATCGCCGGTCAAGCTGCTGTCGAACCACGGGCTGATCTTTCAGCAGCCGCACAGTCAGGCCTAGCAGGTCGTCAAAATCAGCGGCATTCTGCTGTTGCAGAAAGTTCTGGTAATTCAGATAGACTTCACGCAGCAGCTTCTCTTCGGCTTGATGATCGAGCGTATTAAAGCCGGGGCGGGGAATCGTCAGGTCGTTTTTCGCCCGGCTGATCATATTGTCGATCTTCTCAGCCGATAAATTCAGCTTTTCGACCACTTCCTCATAAGGAGTAATCACTTGCTTGATTGCCCGAAGCCTGTCCTGCGTATCAAAAATCGTGAATGACGAATCAAGCCCCACATAGCTGCCATATTGGCGTAGAAGCCGCACGCAAAGGCTATGAAAAGTGCCAAGCCAAACGCCCGAGCCGGGAGCGATGGCCTCAACTCGCTGTCTCATTTCGCCGGCAGCTTTATTGGTGAAGGTCAGCGCAAGGATGGAATTGCCGGGAATGCCCTGCGAAAGCATGTAAGCCACACGCCGGGTAATGACTCGCGTTTTGCCCGAACCAGCTGCGGCGACGACCAGCAGAGGGCCTTCGATTGTCGTCACAGCATCACGCTGGGCTGGGGTCAGGTCATTTAAAAGTTCGTGTGACAAAGCAGTATCATCCTGACGACCTGGTTGCCGGTAGCTCTTGAGCCTTTAAACGCCATGAATTTCTCAGGCATTTGATCTGTTTGACAGCCCGGCACGAGTCACTTTTCGAGAATTTCTGTCTCATTCATGATACGATACAGGGAGTCTCAATGCACCTGTCACTCGCAACAAACGTGATCGCCGATGGACGCAACCAACGTCGCCCCCGAAACTTCAGAAATTTCGCCCGTGCCATCGCGTAAGCGGTCCGGGTATCTGGTCACGTTGGTCATGCACCCGCTTGAGGCTCTGCTCGTTGCGTCATTTCTTTTACTCGTTTTTCTGCTTGGTATTTTCCCACTCAAGGACACCGATTTCTGGTGGCACTTGCGCACTGGCGACCTGATTCGCTCCACC
>JBILGL010000167.1:0-8076 GCA_044351075.1 Isosphaeraceae bacterium
AATTTTGGTAAATTCGCCACTCGCACCGGCAATTGCCACAATCCGGTCACGATCCTTAATCTGTTCTGTATTCTTTGCCTCGCCCACTGTTCCAGGCAGCTTACGAAACCCAGTTGCTGCAACCGTTGAATCGACCGGGAAACCAAGGCCAACCTCAGGCTTGAGCCGATCAGGCCGGACAACTGGTGTCACGAGAACGTTATAATCCTCGCCGGTCGAAGCCCGCTTCAGGTCCAGACGCACCGATTGACCATGCCCTGAGAGACTGACCGTTTGGAAAAAGTCTTCGAAAGTGACTCCGGTTTTACCATCCACCGCCTTAATTTCATCACCGGGTTGAATACCCGCCTGATAAGCCGGCGACCCCGGAACAACGGCACCAACTTCCGCCGGAATATACGGCAGACCAAAACGATAGGCGAAGAAAAAGAAAAAGAAGCCAGTGATCAAGTTCATAATCACGCCGGCCGAAATGATGCCCATGCGGGCCCCGACCGTCTTGTTGAGATAGCTCCGCGGATCTGACTGGGCTTCCTGACCATCCTCTGTCGGATTTTCACCGAGCATCTTCACAAACCCGCCCAGCGGAATGATCGAGAGGCTGTAATAAGTTTCACCCCACTGAAAACCAACAAGCGTCGGACCAAAGCCAATCGAGAATTTGTCCACCTTCACATCAGCCCATTTGGCCAATGCAAAATGACCCAGCTCATGAATGAAAATCACAAAGCCCAGGCCAAGGGCAACCATCAATAAGGGCCAGAGTCCAATCAGGAAGTCCAACGGATCACCTCCCGCCGTGCCCACGCATCAACTTGCAGCAGACGCTCAAGTGTGGGGCTGGCGTCAAAGTCATGATTTTCCAGCACCGACCGGCAGACTTCCGGAATCTCCAGAAATTTCAACGTCCCGGCCAGAAATCGACCAACGGCTTCTTCATTCGCCGCATTGACAACCGCCGGAGCCGTACCGCCACGTCTTATTACTTCATATCCTATGCCAAGACAGGGGAAATTGTCCACGTCCGGCGGTTGAAAATTCAGACTGAAAGCCTTGAACCAGTCCATCTTCGGGCTTGGCCCCTCACGACGATCAGGCCATGTCAGAGCCAGTTGAATCGGCAGCTTCATATCCGGCGGAGAAAGCTGTGCCACCACCGAACCATCCACAAATTCCACCATCGAATGAATCACGCTCTCCGGATGAACGACCACCTGAATCTGATCAGGCTCAAGATCAAAAAGCCATCGCGCCTCAATCACCTCAAGTGCTTTGTTCATAAGCGTGGCCGAATCAATTGTGATCTTCGGACCCATTTTCCATGTCGGATGCCTCAGTGCCTGATCTGGCGTCACATTTTCCAGCTGACTTCGTGTCCATCCCCTGAATGGCCCACCCGAACTCGTTAAAATCACTCGCTTGACTTCACTCCGATGCCCCGCTGACAACGACTGAAATACCGCAGAATGCTCACTGTCCACCGGGATGATCCGCACCCCTCGCTCTCTTGACCGACGCATGACGATCTCGCCGGCAACTACCAGCGTCTCTTTATTTGCCAGCCCAATCAGTTTTCCGGCATCGATTGCAGCAAGCGTGCTTTCAAGCCCGGCCCGGCCCACAATTCCGGTAATCACTCGCTGCGTATCTTCGGCCTGCACCAGCCGAATCAGCCCCTCAGGGCCACTCATTACTTCTATTGATTGCCCCTTCAACGCTTCCCGCAAATGCGGCAAAGTGGCCTCGTCCGTCACGGCCACTCGGCTCACTGCGTGCTCGATCGCCTGCCGGGCGAGTAGCTCCCAAGAGCCATTAGCACTCAGGCCCGTTGCCCGTAAACCTCGCCCTGCCGGACTTTTAAGTACATCAAGCGTACTCCGGCCGATTGACCCTGTCGAACCAAGCACCGCCACACCTTCATACAACGGCCTGCCATCGGATTCCATTCTTTCGTGCTGATCGTTCATTTGAAATCCGTTTTTCTCTCGGTTTATCTGTGTTGCATGATCAATATGCAATCGGCTGGATTGGGTCGGGTCAGACGACGACCGTCATCATTTTTCTGATGATAAGTTGGGATTATAATAGTTAGAATACGTAAATTCGACCCTGCTTCACTGGTGACTTCAATTATCTGATCTGCCAGCCATCAACTTTCCCGGATCATAAAGATTTAATCACTCTAAAGCCCGAAGAGCATAAGATTTTTCATGAATAGCCTGACACCCTGCGAAGCCAAAGCCGCCGCTGAAATTGCCGACTGGCTCTCATCACGCGCGAGTTTTCCGGGCACCGCAATTAAATTCGTCACCAGCCCTTTCGCTCGCCTCACGCGCCGGGCCATTCCTCGCGAAAAGCTACTGAACGCACTTCACAAAACCGAAAATTTCGCATTCCATCATGCCGAAATGTCGCGTGTTCTGGCCGATGCCGGAGTGCAGACGGCCGAAGAACTTAAGCAAAAGCCGCTGGAATTCTGCGACGAGCTTGCCGAGCGATACTCCATTCATGCCGAACGTGCCGCCATGATCGACGGCGTCGTCGCCGGCCTTGGCGGAACCGTGACCGAAATCATGAATCTGCCAATTCTGCTGGGTGCAGCCCTTCGCACCATCACCATGATTGGCCATGCCTATGGCTACGTGCTGAACGGCGAATATGCCCAGAACTATATTCTTTTGATCCTCGACCTTTCGACAGTGGATGACCCGATCAGGCGGCAGAAGATCTTCCACCTGATTCGCATGATGGCTCACCGACACGACGCTGCGAAGCACGATAAGTCAATGCCGGTGGAAGAGATCGCCGAAAGTGTCACGGAAGATGTGGAACTCTCGATGATCGAACAGATTACGCTTGAATCGATACCATTGGCCGGCGACTTGATTTCAATGATTCTCGACTACGACTTCATGCATCATGTGGACATGACAGCCCGCTACGTCTTTCGCGAACGACGCCTGCGTGAATCAGGCAAAATCAAACAAATCAGACCCTCGCCCGTCTCGAAACGTCGAAAAGCGTATGTTGAAGCCATCGAAGCCACCTCACAGATTGGTTATATGTTCGGCTATGGGCTCTCGTATGTTGGGAGTTATCCGTTTTATTTTCTCAGGGGGAAAACCAACTCATTCACCAGTTGAATTAAATATAAAACATTTAAATTCATTGATTTACGAAGATAATTACCGACAGATCCATAGAAAATTTGCGTCTTCTTCATTTTGTCACTTCCCATTTTACAAATAATGCAAAGTCTGATCTGGTAAAGATTCAAAGAAGTCTGAATGCAATACGATCTACAACAAGGCGACCAAACTCATCGTTAAACATGTTTTCAACGTGGGAGAATTGAGATGAAATCGACGATTTTACAGGTCCAGTACGACCAAATATTCTGCTTTGGCCAAATCACTACTGGTCAAAATCTCTCCAGTGGCGTTATGATGATGAACTCTTAAACCGAATGACTCTTGCAGGAGCACTGGCGGGGGCATGGCACGGCCAAGCGACGACGACCTGTTTAAAGAAGAAGACGATATGGTCTCCATGAGCTTTGGAGACCACCTCGAAGAGCTTCGAATTCGCCTTGTCCTTGCCCTGATGGGCCTGGCGGTGGGGGTGGTCATCACCTTTCTACCTCCGCTTAACCTTGGCAGGAATGTACTTAAGCAGCTTTCAGACCCTGCCCAGAACGCCCTCAATAAATTCTACGCCCAAAAAGCGGAAGCCCGGGCCAAAGACGCAGACAACGAAAAACGCTTCACCCCAGTGCTCAAAAGCGTCATCCCCGCCGACGAACTCATCAGCCAGCTCCGCGCCCTTTCGCCCAACCTCAGCCTGCCAGACCCTGATAGCGTTAAGGGCAAAGAGATTACGCTCTCAATTCGTCAATCAGAAGGCGACGTCATCAAAACTGTGGCCGAAACCACCGAACAACGTTCTGCCCTCATCAATACCGCTCCGCTCGAACCGATCATGATCTTCTTCATGGTCTGTCTGGTCACGGGTTTAGTGCTCTCAAGCCCATGGGTTTTCTATCAGGCCTGGGCTTTCGTTGCTGCCGGTCTTTATCGCCATGAACGGGCTTACGTAAAGAAATATCTGCCGTTTTCGATTATTCTTTTCCTGACCGGCGTACTGATGTGCTTCTATCTCATCCTGCCAGTCACTCTCTCCATTCTGCTGGAATTTAACGTCTGGCTCGGTATCGAACCGATGCTTAAACTCAATGAGTGGATCAGCTTCGCCACCATCCTCCCGCTCGTTTTCGGCCTCTGCTTCCAGACACCGCTCGTTATGCTCTTCTTGGCCGCCATCGGCATTTTTGGTGTGGAAGACTACCGCTCCAAGAGAAAAATCGCCCTGATGCTCATGGTCGTCATCGCCGCTGTGCTGACCCCCGGGCCCGATGTCTTCAGCCAACTCATGCTCGCCGTGCCAATGTATGCCCTTTACGAGCTTGGCATCCTGCTGGTTCGGAATAAATCGGCCAAAGTTCCGGCGACCGTCGGGGCGTGATGAAACCTTATTAACCGAATTCCACAAGTTATCCCCTGACCGGCCCGGCTCATGACGAAAGCAAGCGGAATTGTTTATCTGGTCGGTGCCGGGCCCGGCGACCCTGACCTGCTGACACTACGAGGATCAAATGCGATCAGCAAAGCCGACGTCGTCATTTACGACGCCCTGATTTCGCCCCGACTCCTCGCCCTCTGTCCACAAGATTCAGAAATGATTTTTGTTGGCAAACGCCGTGGTCATCAGGAGATGTCGCAGGCCGAGATCAACCGCCTGCTGGTTGAGCATGCACGCGCTGGTCGAACCGTTGTGCGACTAAAAGGCGGCGATCCTTACGTTTTCGGCCGTGGCGCTGAAGAAGCGGAAACCCTTGCAGCCAATGGAATTGCATTTCGAGTGATTCCTGGTGTCACCGCTGGGATCGGCGCTTCAGCCTGGGCCGGAATACCGGTAACACATCGCGACCACGCCTCAGCCGCTCTATTTGTGACCGGCCATGACGACCCTGACTCGCCCGATTGCCGGATCGATTGGCCGCATCTTGCAAATTTCCGCGGAACAATTGCAATTTATATGGGTGTGACCCGGCTTGTGCGCATCGCCCAGGTGATGATTGATCACGGTAAGGCCGGCGAAACACCAGTCGCGCTCATTGAACGTGGCTCATGGCCTGACCAAAAAATAAAAGTGATGCAATTAAATGAAATTGCATCCCACCAGCCAAACACACTTTTAATTCAGCCCCCAGCGCTGGTCGTGATTGGCGATGTCGTCAAGCTTCGCCCTACACTCGACTGGTTTTCGCAATTGCCATTGGCTGGTCAGCGGGTGCTTATCACCAGGCCCGAAGCGGACGCCGGCCGCACAATTCAAATACTGGAAGAGCAGGGGGCCGAGGTTTTTTCAGCACCTTCAATTACTGTAGGGCCAATTGCAGATAAACGAATTTTGGATTCTGTATTAATTGAATTACAAAAATTTGACTGGCTGGTTTTTACATCCGCGAATGGCGTTCGATACTTTATTGAGAGACTTTTTCAGATTGGTAAGGATATCAGATCGCTGGGGCATTTGAAATTGGCCGCTATCGGTCCTTCTACGGCCGAAAAACTGAGAGAATACGGTCTCATCGCTGATCTTTTACCCGAAAAATACCGATCTGAAGAACTGGCTGATGCGCTGAAACATGAAGTCGGCGGCAAAAAGGTTCTGCTTGCCAGGGCCGATCGAGGGCGAACACTGCTGAAAGATGAGCTTGAAGGCATCGCTTCAGAAGTTGTTCAGGTACCGGTTTATTGCAATGCCGACGCTGAAAGTTTTCCGGACGAGCTCCTTAATAAAATTCAGAATGGTGAAATCGACTGGGTAACCCTGACGAGTTCAGCGATCGCCCGTCGTTTTTCAGCAATAATTGAAAATAAAATCAGCCGTGATTGTATCAAGCAAATGAAATTCGCCAGCATAAGCCCAGTCACTTCTTCGGCTGCACGTGAAGCCGGAATTGAAATAACTGTTGAGGCCAGTGAATACACAATTCCAGGATTGATTCAGGCGATGATCAAATATTCAAAATCAAATTGAATTAATAGTCTCGAAATGGCCCTCTGGGCTCGGCTTTTTGCATCTCTTCTTGCCATCCAGAAAATCGTTTTTTAATCATTGCATAAATATCCGGCTTGATTTCAATCAAATTTCTAGTTTCACCCGGATCATCAGTAAGGTCATACAAGCCTTCCTCAGGCTCTACCAGCGCACGCTGGTCTCTTGGGGTTGATGCAATCCATTTATAATTTCCCACTCTCGCTGCCTGATAAGCACTGGGCCAGTCCCAAAACATTTCATTTCGTTTTGATGGTGCTTCACCTTTCAGCACACTCAACATATCAAATCCATCCAACTTCAGCCCGTCTGGAAGTTTCGCCCGTCCGACAGCGGCTAAAGTCGGCAATATTTCCAAAGCTGTAATAAACGCATCACAAGTTTTGCCAGCGGGAATCACTCTGGGCCACCATGCAATGAGTGGCACACGCAAACCACCTTCAAAACCACTGCTTTTCCCGCCCCTGAGCCGGGTCTCATTAACTCTTGCCCCATTTCGGCCATTATCTGCCATAAAAATGACAAGCGTATTATCCTGAATTTTCAATTCCAGAAGCGTCTGAAAAATCGCACCAACAGCTTCATCCATGGCTGTAATCATGCCTGCATATTTTGTCGCTGGCTTGGCGGGATCCTGCTTTGGATAGTATTTTTTGAGATATTCCACCGGCACCTGATTAGAATCTTTTTCCAAATTTGAAGCACTATGTGGGGCATTAAAAGGCAAATAGAGAAAAAATGGCTCTCCCTTATTTTCATGAATGAATTGCAAGGCTTCCCGTCGAAAGATATCGGTTGCATATTTTCCGCGGTCGGCCGTCGTCCGTTCATTATTTCGAAACATGGAAGGCATGCCATATCGTTCATGTGTAAAATAATCAATTCCATTATTTCCATGACCATAAAAGAAATGAAAACCACCCTGTAGCGGCAGAAAACGCCTGGCCTGCCCCATATCCCACTTACCAATAATGGCCGTACGATAGCCAGCTTTCTGTAAAATATCGCCAAAAGTGATTTCTCGGGTGTCAAGCCCCAGCGTCATTTCGGGAGAAACAGCATATTCCGATGGCGTGTACCTGTGCCCATAATTGACCATGTCATTTCTGATCATTTCATAAGTACCATTGCGTTGCGGATATCGCCCGGTTATCAGTCCGCTTCTCGAAGGGGTACAGACCGAAGCTGTCACATAAAATTGAGTCGCCTTGACACCTTCAGCCGCCATTTTGTCAAGATTTGGAGTAATGAATTCCGTTTTGCCATAACATCCAAGATCAAATCCCTGATCATCACTCACTATTAATATAATATTCGGTTGAGCCGGCACTTTCATTTCATTAGCTTGTATTTCAAATCCAAAAGCGAAGATGAAAAGGAAACTCAACACAATACGCCAACTGACAAGGTTTGTCGCCATGTAATTTATATCATAAAGCATATTTTTCCTCATGATTTGGAATCTCATTTCAGATCTTTTCTGAGTAAATTCGATAAAAATCATTTTTCTTCGACTCGTATTTGAAACGGCGAAGCGGGTAAACCCTCTCGATTTTGCAGGTTGCATTTCGGGTTCGGGGCCCAGCCATACCTTAACTCAAACGGGCCATTGAGATTACCTGTAGCAATGACGATCGCGCCTCCCTGAATTTCACCGGTCACCGACCTGAAAACACCGTCATTTCCAGCCAATTCCAAACTTGAAGGTCCATTTCCATCTGATGTTTTCAATCCATTTTCACTATGAGAGAAGTTAACTTGAATGTTTTTATCCTTCAAAATAGCTGATTGCACCAGAGGCCCTGAATATTCAATGGATTCGCCATAAGCAATCGCTCTCGCTATTAATGCAATTCGATGACCAACCGGCAGTTTAAGCCGGGGGTGGACGTCGCGGGGATCGCCCACATCAATCGTCACGGCCATTCCCGTTGCTGGCATCGAAAGAGATCGTCG
>JBILGL010000168.1:0-8046 GCA_044351075.1 Isosphaeraceae bacterium
TGACCATCGCCGCAGGCAGGCCAAGATTGATGAAACGCTCCGGATTGTAGTCGAGCTTGTTATAGCCGCCCGGCGGAGTGAAAGGGGCAGTCGGGCCGGCGATCACATACTGGATTTTGTTCTGTACACCCACAGAAATCCGGTCACCGGCGCGAATGTTCCAGGCCCAGCTCGTCGGCTCTGTGGGAGTGATCGCCTTATATTGACGAAGCACAATTCGCGGATCCTGATAAACCGGCGGGTTGTTGCCAAAAGCCGGCCGCATCATATTCAGGAAAACATCCTGGTTGCCATGCGAAACGGCATTGGGTGGATATCCGACCCGAGACGCATTTGGCGGCTGACCAACCAGAAGATCTTTCCATGAGAGATTATTCTGGGCACATATCGCAAAAAAAGCCCCAATTTCAGTTTCAGTCGCACCCTTCGATGCGACACGCAGCATTCCGTCGGAATAGTCAGGCGCCGGCTCCAGTTGGATTATGCGGTTGTAGGCCAGTGGCCGAAATGGGTCGTTGGCGTCAGGGCCGTTAAAAACCGGGTCAGGTAAAAGCCTTATACCTGCCGGTCGCCCGGTGCTCATCGCGGCAAAGCGGGCGTTTAAGATCGCCTGCTGTATAATCCGGCTACCTTCCTGCACTTGTCGCTGGTTAAGTGTCGGGATGATCACAGGCAGCGTGGCCGCTGAAATCAGGCCGACAATAAAGAGCACAACCAATAGCTCAACAAGTGTAAAGCCAGAACCGGTGTTTCGCTTTTCGCTGCGTATCACTTCGCACCTCCGCCCAGACCCTGAGACATGGCATGGCTGGAAATGTCATCCTCAGCCGATGAGAGCAGGTCGTCGCTCAGGGGAATGTTGCTCGGAATGCCGGTAACCGTGTTGGCCGAATATCGAAGGTCGTTATACGAGAAGGCGTAGTAATCAAACTTCACTGCCAGATTTTCATAGTCCCGCAGGAATTCTGGCATGGTGAGCTGTTCGGTTATGTCGCCATAGGTTCGTATGCCCACTCTCAGGTCGGGGCCGCCTGAGATGACCAGCGGCGTGTAGCGAAATGCGCGCCGGCGGAATGACCCTGTGCGGTCCCAATAGCTTGTGTTCGACTGAAAACTACAGGCTTCGGTCAGCGGATGGAAGAAATACTCGAAGACCTGAGCTTCGATGCTTCGGCCCAAGCCGAGTCGATCGTTGCCATTACCCACATTGTCATTCCACCAGTCGAGTGAAACCAGTGAGTTGGATGGGTCGCTTGTGTCTCTGTCGCGCTGTACCCAGGGGTCAGATGGATATTCTGCCCAGCCTCGCTGGTTATCAGACGTGTACCACATCGGCCAGCGGTAAAACTGCAGTGGCTCGCCATAGGCATCCACAAATTCCAGCAGGCCGTCGTTATCCGTGTCCTGAATTTCGCGATCCGTAAACTCATCCCGGCTGAATGCGGCACCCAGCGGCCCCTGGCCCTCAACCAGCAGAGCATAAAGCATCTCGCTCCGGGCCGTTTTGTGTGTATGGTTCTGGAGAAGCTGGGCGACGTAATTCGAGCCTTCGTTCTGCTCATCCACCGAGCCGTTGCCGTCGTTATCCGTGCCGTCGCCATCCCACACAAACGGAGCCCCTTCGGCCTTTTCGTCCACCAGGCCGTTGGCATTGTTATCAACACCGTCATAGCCGGCGGGCCCATAGCCCAGTTGCTTGTAGATCCCGGCCGCTGCCGTGTAGCTGGCACCAAAAACGCCCGTGCCCGAAAAGTTGTAGGAGTCGTTGTAGGATTTATTCGCCGGGTTTGTTGGCTGCCCTGGTAGGGGTGGATAATAGGCGCCAAAGCTGCTTGTGCCATCGAAAGCCATGGCCGTACCGATCGGCAAAGTATAAGGAGCGACCGAGGCATTGGGGACAAGTGGTGCGACGGCCCCAAGCTTTGCCTGCGGAATGCCGCCGAAATTGATTGGATAAAATCCGGCCACATCCATGCCATTGAGTACGAAAACATCGGGCATTTCAGCCCTGAGATAATCTGTCATCGCAATCGCCTTGGCTCGGGCATTGCCCGCCCGGCCAGGAGAGAGGCCACGCATGGCGCCGTAGCCGACTGTCGCCACGCTGGGCGGCTTATTGGCTGCAGGAGTCGCCAGCCAGATATGGGTGGCGTTGGGCTTGACTTCGTCGTCAAGCAAGGCCTGCATACGCTCTTTCACGGCCAGGTCGAGTTTCAGCACCAGGGCCTGTGTGGCTTTGAGATTTGCCGTACGGACGCCGTCATAGCTTGCCAGCAGGATCACGCTCACCAGAATGCTGATGATCGTGATGACGACCAGCAGCTCGATCAGCGTAAAGGCTTTGGCAGACCTTCGGCCCTGTAGGTGGGAAGAACCCATCAGAATTTTGCCTGTCATTTCCGGTCGCTCCTTTTGTAGGGTTCTGTGGCGACGTCAGTTCAGGCGACCCTGTGAGAAATTCGTAATGTTGTCCGACTCGATATTTCGAGCGGTAGGGCTTTGAGGGTTAATTCGCCCTGTGGCCGAAACATCGGCATCGGGCAGGGGAAGCGGTTCGGTTTTCGTCTTACCCGCAAATTGGCCACCGAAACCGTACTTACGGTCAGCGCCGGCAGAGATAATCTGATAGCTCTGTGGCTTTTGCCAGGCAGGTGAGCGGCCAATCGGATAAGCTGGGCCAGTTGTGTAAGGATTCGGTGAGAGCGAAACCCCGGCCGAACCTCCAAAGACTCGGGCGTAAGGTTGGGCCGGCATCGTTGTTTCATCTGAAACACCACCCAGCGATGGGGTGTAGCTCACCTGAGGATTGTAATTGCAATCCTGAGGGTCATAGCTGTTTGCGCCGTAGGCGCTGAAATAGACGTAGGGACGTGATTCTTCTTCGGTTCCGAGCGAATCGATATAGCTTGGGAAACCGTCGTTGTCAAAATCAACCAGACGATCTGCTTTGAATTCGAAAAACGGTGTATCGCGATTGAGCGTTGCCTTATTTGATTCATTCCGGCCAAAAAGCGGCGTATCAGGCCGCTTGCAGAAGCCAGTCAGCTCATACGACAATCCACTGTTCGGGTCGTTGTATGTGCGTGGGATTCCGCCCAGAAAGAAGACCAGGCATTCGTCGCCTTCAAGAATCCAATAAGAAGTGACAGCTCCGTCGCCATTGACATCCTGCTGCGGGGCGGCTCGATTAAAGAGCTTTCGGGCCATCCGCTGCGATCGCTCAATTGCTTTTTGCGTTTGAGTAGCGATCTGAGTTTGATTAGTCATGCCACCGACTGTTTTAAAATGATTCGCCACGGCATTCACCAACGCCGTGTTGTTCATGTAGAGCCCGGACTCGTCAATCACAAAAAATGATGGGGGAAAATCACCCATACGAGTTTTAAAGCTCGCAAGCGATTGCTCAAGCAGTGTGATTTCCGAAGCCACGGCCGACTCGCGTGCCGCTCGCACAGCGCCATTAATCGCAGGAAGTACCAGCCCGGCCAGCACGCCAATAATTGTGATGACGACCAGAAGCTCAATGAGCGTAAAGCCGCGACTTGCTCCGAGCCTTGCCCCGGATCGATCAGCGGCGGCGTTTCGATAATCCAGATTCATCCGAGGCCACTCCACTCTTCTCTGAAAATAACCCCGGACGTTCGTCGTTCAGGGCCTTGTTCCTGGCGTTCATCCGGCTCAGGGGCTTATTGGGCCCGATGGCCAGTGGACTGATCAACGTATTTGTATGTCTTGTTCTATCTGATACGCCCGAAAACTGTTGTTGGTTCCATTTAAGGCTGAGAAATCATGATATTTATTGATCTGATTATCTCGGCCCTATTCACCACTACGTCTCCGGGCTCTGCAAGTGACTGAAAAAGAGGCGTTTTTCCTGATTTCTTCCGGCTACCTGTCTTTTGTCCGGCAGCCGGAAGGAAAATTCCTGACGAAATCAGCCGGAGAGCTTGGAAATGAGCTGCACCAGCGGAAGGAAGAGCGCGATAACGATGAAACCGACGATACCACCAAGCACGACGATCATGATCGGCTCGAGCAGGCTCATCAGTGATTCCACCAGCACTTCCACTTCTTCGTCGTAGTTATCGGCGATTTTGTTCAGCATCGTATCCAGATCGCCCGTCTCTTCACCGACGTCGATCATGTTGACCACGATGTCGTCCACCAGACGCGACTGCTTCAGGGGCACGCTGATCGTTTCCCCTTCACGGATCGAGTCGTAAATTCGCGTAAAACACTTCTCAAATACAGCATTGCCGGCCGTTTCACGCACAATCGAAATCGCCTCAAGAATTGGTACACCTGAAGTCACAAGTGTCCCCAGCGTCCGCATCGTTCGGGCAACGGTTGATTTGCCGGCAATCTGACCCATGACCGGAATACGCAGGACTATCCAGTCCAGCACTAAAGAGCCGGTTTTAGTCTTGTAGAGTAACTTGATGATGATCCAGGCAACAAATGGTGCTGCAATACACGCCGGGGCGTAATCGACAACGAAGTGGCTGGCTTCAATCAGAAAGACGGTCATTTTCGGCAGATCAACGCCGAAATCCTTGAAGATCGCCTCGAACTTCGGAATGATGAAATAGAGGATGAAACCGACGATCGTCACGGCAACGGTGATCACCACGATCGGGTAAACCATCGCGCCTTTGATTTTTCGCTTCAGCGATTGGGACTTCTCTTTGAAGTCCGCCAGACGCTGGAGAATCGCTTCAAGCGCACCGCCCGCCTCACCGGCCCGCACCATGTTACAGTAGAGCCGGTCAAAAGCCTTCGGATGCTTGGCAAATGCTTCGGAAAGTGTCAGGCCGCTTTCGATGTCCTCAACCACGTCGCCCAGAGAATTTTTGAGCACGCCCGGCTTGCACTGTGCTTCAAGAATTTTCAGGCTACGCAAAATCGGCAGGCCGGCGTCTTGAAGTGTTGATAATTGACGGGTGAAAGTACAAAGCTGCTTCGGCTTGATTTTGCCGATTGTGAACGACTTCTTCTTGCGGCGTCCCTTTTTCTTATTCGCTTTGGCCTTGGTCTTGGTCTTTTCGCCAATTGATGTGACGAAAAAACCACGCTGGCGGATTAACTGCTGGGCCTCTTCCTGGGAAGTGGCCTCAATTGTTTCCTTGACCGTTTTGCCGGTCTGATCCATTGCTTCAAACTGGTACGTTGGCATCGTCAGGTCCTCATCTTCTCAGCTTGTTCGCTCTTTGCATCCAATTCAGTTCACCGCCGAAGAAAAAGATGACAGTCATGATTGACTTGTGTCGCCAAAGCCTGGCCGGTTTTTAATCCAGCACGGTTTCGCGAATGATTTCATCAATGGTCGTTTTGCCTTCATGCACATTCAGCATGCCTGTTTCACGCAATGTACGCATGCCCGATCGCCGACAGGCCGCTCGGTATTCATCAAGAGAAGCCTCTTTGACGATCATCTCACGCAGCTCGTCGGTCATTATCAGGAGCTCGTAAATACCCATACGGCCCTTATATCCGGTGTTTTTACAGCTTTCACAACCCTTGCCTCGGAAAAACGCCAGACCGGCTGCCGTCGCCGTCGTCAGGCCAAGCTCATTGAGCTTCTCCTCAGGCGGCATATACTGTTCCTTGCAGTTCGGGCAGATGCGCCGAACCAGTCGCTGAGCCAGCACACCTTCTACCGTGGCTGTGATCAGGAATGTCGGCAGACCCATATCTCGCAGCCGGGTCACGGCCGAAGGAGCGTCGTTGGTGTGAAGCGTTGTGAATACGGTGTGGCCTGTGAGCGATGCCTGAATTGAAATTTCAGCCGTTTCAAGGTCGCGTGTTTCACCAACCAGAATAATATCCGGATCCTGTCGAAGGATCGCTCTCAGACAGGCCCCAAATGTCACACCGATGTCGTGGTTGATCGGGCACTGAACCAAGCCGTCAATGTCGTATTCCACTGGCTCTTCGGTAGTAATGATCTTGTCTTCCACCGAATTCAGTTCGTTGAGCGTCGCATAAAGCGTCGTCGTCTTGCCGGATGACGTTGGCCCCGTCACCAGAATAATGCCGTTGGGCTTCAAAATCAGGCCACGCCAAAGTGCCAGCGTGTCTTCTGGCATCCCGATCTTCTCGAGGTCAAGGTTCACCACCGTCTTGTCGAGAATTCGCAGCACGACAGACTCGCCAAAGAGAGTCGGCAGCGTAGAGACGCGAATGTCGATCTGATTTCCGCCCAGAGCCAGCTCAATACGACCGTCCTGAGGGATTCGCCGCTCGGCAATATCCAGATTCGCCATAACCTTGATACGGCTTGATATGGCAGCGCCCAGGTGCCTTGGTGGTGCGGTCAGTTCAAAAAGCACGCCATCCACGCGCAGGCGCATTTTGTATTCGGATTCAAAGGGCTCGAAGTGAATGTCCGAGGCCTTGTCACGAATTGCAGTCAGCAGCACCAGATTGACCAGCTTACGCACAGGGGCGGCATCAGCCATCTCCTCGATGGCTTCCAGGTCAATCGTGTTCTCATTGCGATTCTGAAACTGCTGAAGCGCTTTATCGGTCTCAATCTGCTTGATCACATCAATAATCGATTCCTGCTGGCCTACATAAAGCCGCTGAATCGTGTTGTTGACATCAGCTTCAGTGGCGATGACAGCCCTGACTTCGGCCCCCAGAAAGGAGCGAACCGAGTCGAGTGCCGCCGGGTCCTCCGGCCGGGCCATCGCAATCGTGACCGACTTATCCTTCTTGTTCTGCGAAAGCGGAATGATTTTGAACATCTCCGCCATCTGTTGATTGATCAGTTGGCAGAGCTCGGCAGGAATCGTGATATCCGCCAGGCTCACCACTTTCATGTCAAGCTGTTCGCCAAGCGCACGCAACAGCTGATCTTCACTGATCAGCCCCAGCCGCATCGCAATCTTGCCAAACTGCTCGACACCGCCGCCCTGCGACTGCTCTTCAAGAATCCTCCATGTGGCTTCTTCATCCAGATAGCCCATATCCTGAAGAATTGTTCCGATGCGGCGTGCCATTTTCGAAAATTCCTGAATGCCAGATTATTGAGATGAGAGTGGAAAGGACCTGCTGAAATTTGGCTTTTACAACGTGTTTTCAGAAACGAACAGGGGTCGGGTTCAAATGAACCCGACCTCGCTCAGCTTCTTAATCAACGTTTCTTCTTGTCGCCGGCGTCTTCTTCCTCTTCATCGTCTTCTTCACCGTCGTCAATAATACCCTTCTTCGCCAGTTCGATACGCTCTCTCAGTTCGCTCGCTTTTCGAGCCCGGAAGATCGCATCTTCCTCTTCCACAATTCCCTGTCGCCAGAGATTAAAGAGCGAGTCGTCCATCAGAATCATGCCGTGTTTACGGCCTGTCTGAATCGAAGAATCAATACGATAGGTCTTATTTTCACGAATCAGGTTCGAAATGGCCGGGGTGACTACCAGCATTTCATAAGCCGCCACCATTCCCTTCGGCTTGCGTGGCAGAAGGGCCTGCGCCAGAATGCCGATAATAGCCACCGAAAGCTGAGTCCGGATCTGATCCTGCTGCTCCTTCGGAAACACGTCAATAATACGGTTAACCGTGCCCTCAGCCGAGTTGGTGTGCAGCGTTCCGAATACAAGGTGGCCTGTTTCAGCCGCAGTGATCGCCGCAGAAATGGTCGCCAGGTCACGCATCTCACCCACAAGGATGATATCCGGGTCCATTCGGAGAGCACGCTTGAGCGCCTCAGGAAAGTCCGGCACGTCGATGCCAATCTCTCGTTGATTCACCAGCGACTTCTGATGCTTGTGGAAATACTCGATCGGATCCTCAATCGTGATGATGTGATGATCCATGTTGTGATTGATCCAGTTGAGCATACTCGAAAGCGAAGTCGTCTTGCCCGACCCCGTCGGCCCCGTCACCAGCATCAACCCTCTAGGTCGCTTAATCAGCTCTTCGCAAGCCTTTGGCAAACCAAGCTGCTCGAAAGTCAGAAACTCGCTCGGAATTCGACGCAGCACCATTCCGATGTTGCCACGCTGCTTGAAAACAGCTACACGAAATCGTCCCAGATCTCCGAACGCAA
>JBILGL010000169.1:0-8022 GCA_044351075.1 Isosphaeraceae bacterium
ATCAAGAGCAGGTCGATCCATAAAGATATGCTACAAAGTCGGCAGGAATTCTGTCCAGAAGGTAATTCCTGTCGAGGCTTCGTCAGTTGGCCCGGATGGTGGCCGGGGTGGCGTTTTTGGATTCCAGATCGGCCAGCATTCGCTTGGCCTGGGCGGCTTCGGCTTCCGGCAGTCGACCGGCCATCGCCTTCTTGAGATAATTCACGGCATTGGTGCGGCGGCCGGGGTCAGTTGCCACCAGTCGGCCCATGTGATAATTCAGCATGGCATGCGAAGGTGCCTTTGAAAGACCGCTGGCGTAAGCCTTTTCAGCTTCACGAATCTGGGCGACCGACTCGCGGATGGAGCCAACCGTGTCGTCAAATTCAGCAGGCAGGCGGGCGGGGTCGATGCGTTTGACAAATGCTTCAACCAGCTCAGAGGCCGACTGATGCCGGGCCATGTAGTGATGCAGAATCCATGCCTTGTTATTAACGGCCTCAATGGCGTCGGGGGCCTTGGCCAGAACGTTGTCATAGGCGGCAAGGGCCTGATCAAGCACTTCCTGACGTTTGGCCGCAGGTGCGGTGTCGGCAATACTCAGCAGAATGCCGCCCTGATTAAGCCATGCACCGGCCGAACCAGATTTGGCTGTAGCCATGCGGGCCAGCTTCAGGGATTCGTCGAGCATACCTGTGCGCTGCAGGGCGACTGAGATGGCCAGAGGCAGATTGCCGGTAGCATCGTCGGCGGCTTTGGCTGACCATGCGGCCAGTGTTGCGCTGAACTGAGGCGAACCAGCCTGATTTTCGATCAGGAGACCGACAAGATTCGGGTCTGCCGGATGGGCTTTGAGGCCGCGATCAAGCCAGGCGATAGCCATTTCGGGCTTGCCACCGAATTTGGCAAGGAATGCGGCTTCTTCATAAACGTCCTTATTCTCGGGGCTGGCGGTGGCCAGCGGATCAAGAATTTTAAGGGCTTCAATTGCAGCCGTCTGGCGGCTGGCCTCAGGGGCGATCTGCACCATCAGGCGAGCCTTGAGAAGTGTTGCTTCAGGCTGGCTGGGCTCGGCGGCAAGCACTTCATCAACCCGGGTCAGGGCATCGCGGGCATTGCCCTGCTCTGCATAGACCGTAGCGAGCTGGAGCTTGAGGTCGCGGCGGCGTGGGTCGCGGGCGATGGCATCCTCAAGATTCCTGACGATTTCAGGCCACTGCCGACGCGGCATCAGCACTCTCAGACGAACCAGAGGGCCCAGCGGGCTCGTGGGGTTCATGACGTCAATCTTGCGAGAGATTTCGATTGCCTTTTCGGCCTGGCCACGATCGGCGGCAACTTCGGCCTCGAAAGCGAAAAGCTCGGGATTTGTCGCGAATCGGCTGCGGTAGGTCGCGATGAGCTGATCAAGCTGGCTATTGACCGATCGAACCTGCTCGCGGTCGGGCTGATCCTTGATCTGGCCTGCACGATTTCGAACGGCCTGCAAACGTTCCATGACCAGTGAGAGATCTTGCGGCGATTGCAGAATCAGGTCGGCGAAGAGTTTATCGGCCGCATCATATTCACCTTCGGTGGCCATGATTGTGGCCTTGAGCCGCCTGAGCTGGGGCGATGCCTTCTCGCCAATCGTTTCATTGAGCCAGGCCATGATGAGCGGCTTGGTGACCACACCCCGGCGCATGCTGTAGATGGCCCGAATCAGATCCGTCGATTCCGGATAGCGGGCCAGAGCATCAACCAGCACTTTTTCGGATCGTGCATTTCGCGATGCTTCATCGCCCACACCATTTTCGAGTGCGGCCAGCAGAAGGGCGAGCGAAACGGGTGCCTTGTCGGCCTTCCACGCGGGTGTGACAACGGCGATGGCTTCGGCATAAGCCTTGCGGTCGGCCAGAATAAAGCCCTTGAGAGCAGCAGCGCCGGAATCTGTCGGGTTTTTGGCCAGAACGCCGTCGAGCATCTTCAAAGCCAGATCCGCCTGATTGGCAGAGCGGCGATAATTCGCGGCTTTAACCACTTCATCCGTCGTGGTTTTCTGGTCGGCCAGAATTGCTTTCAGCACGCCATTCATTTCGGGCCAGTTACGCTCTGACGCATAAGCCGCCACGAGCTGCCACTGATATTCGCGAAGCTGCGGCGAATTCTTCGACTGGCTGACCAGCGGCTTGAGCCGCTCAATTGCCTGACGGGCCTTGCCGGTGTCGATTTCGATTGCGGCCAGGGCCGATTGCGAGGCATCTTTGAGAGTCAGGCCCGGCTCCAGTCGCCGCATGGGCGCTTCGGCGGCAAGACGATCCAGCGTTTTGCCTGCGGCTTCCACACCGCCCAGCCTGGCTTCCACCTGAGCAGATAGGAACTGAGCCAGCTTGTTACCGGGGTCTTTCTTCAGTGCGGCCTGATAGCCGGCCAAAGCGCTTGGATAATTGTTCTGTGAGAGCAGCATCTGGGCTGTGAGCAGATCGGCCGAAGGGGAATCAGGCCACTGGGCCCGAATCTTCGCGATGCCCTTGTTAACGGCTTCGATATCGCCGGCAGCCAGTGCGAGCTGGACAGACTGAGTCTGAAGAGCCGAATTTGCAGCCAGAGCCTGATGTTCGTCGATCAGCTTGCGGGCGTCGGCCACCCGGCCGAGACGGTCCGCCAGTATTTGTGCCTGAAGCTGGACGACTTCGATCACTTCCGGACGCTGGCGTCGGAAATCGTCGAGCTTTTTCACAGCCTCATCCAGCTTTGATTCGCGGGCCATGATCGTCACTTCGCTCATCAAGAGCTCGACACTATCAGGACTGGCTTTTCGCAGTTCGGCCACAATCGCTTTGGCTTCCGCCAACTTGCCAGAGTCGATCAGGCCATAAACCTGCAACTGGCGGGCAGCAGCCGATGTATCCTTTTGCGTTGCCAATGCCTTTAAGCGAGCTTCGGCACGTTCATTCAGATTCAGCATCATTTCAAGCTGGGCCACCTTCAGGTGGATGGCGTTGCTTGAATCAGGGGCCAGCTTCAGGGCTGTGGCGTAATATTCATAAGCCTTGCGGAGCGATTCAGGCGTATTGCGAGCCTGATGAATTTCACCCATCATAAGATAGAGCGTCGGCAGAAAGAGCTTTACGCCCGGCTCGGCTTCGGCCCGAGTGAGCAGCTTGGAGACAATTGGCTGGGCATCTTCGGAATAGCCGGCCAGAATTTGTGACCACGCCGTCCAGACCTGATAACGCACTTCGGGAATGCCCATTTCCTGCGCCTTGAGCAGGGCCTGTCGCCCCAGCTCCGGCTCGCGATTAAGGATCAGGGCCACACCATAAAGGGCACGGGCTGTGGCCACTTCCGGCAAAGCCGCCACAGCTTTTTTCAAATGATCAAGCGACGACTTGCGATACTCAAGTGCTGTTTTGGGCGTTGCGCCTTTGTCAGATTCACCCACCGGCTGAATTGGCTCGCCATCGCCGCCGATGCCTGATCGCTCCAGATCAATCGCACCCTGAAAGAGGTGCCCGACACCCTGAACGTCGCCCGCCTTGTCGGCGATCATCACGTCAATGTGCTCCTGGGCCTGCTCAAATCGCTTTGCATTCTTCGAATCAGCCAGATAAGCCTTTACGGCGATATCCCGCAGGCCGAAAACGACATTATGAGCCTGTGGATTTTTCGCCGATTCCGATTCCAGCCCCTGCTTGACAATTTCAAGAGCCGCATCAAGCCGACCGGCAGCAAGCAACTGCTGAGCCAGCAGTCGCTTCAGATTCAAGTCAGTCTCGTTTTCGCGGATGGCCTGCGTGAGCGATTTTTCCATCAACCCATAAGCCGCAGCCCGGGCCTTTTCGGCTTCGGCCGAGGCGGGAATGCGATCGGCCAGTTTCTGCAGGGCGACTGTCCATTCCAAGCGATAATTCAGCGACGTCGAGCTGGCCATGAGCAGACCGTCCATCGCTGTGGTCAGGCTTGCCAGAGCTTCGGCTGACGGTGCGGCTTCGGCCGCCAGCACTCGGAGACGAGCCCATGCCACCTGCTGCTCGGCCGAAACACCGGCGGGCATCGGCATGGCGGCGTATCGATCAAAAATGGCCTTGTTTTTTGCGGCCTGGCCTGATTCAGTGTTGAGCTGAACGGTGAGGTAATCAACGCGGGCCGAAGCGGGCTCGAGTTTGGCCAGAGCTTCCAGATAACGCCTGGCCAGATCAAGATTCTGGGCCTTGCGATTAAGGTGCTTGCGGGCGAGCAGATAATTGGCGTCGGCATCCTTGGCGTCGAGTGTGATCAGCTCTTCGGCCCAGCGGATAGCGTCATCTTCATTCGCTTCAACCATGCAGGCCTGCATGAGCTGGCGGCGGGGAACAAGGCGATTGCGATCAACGCGGGCGGCTTCGACAAGTGAACGAAGCTGGCTGATTTTCAGGTCGAGCCGGGCCTGGGGCGTAGTGGCCGCTTTTTCCTGGTCGGCATACATGCCGGCGATTTCTTCATGAATGTCGGCATTGGCCCCGCCGGCGGCCTGCTGGGCGCGGCGATACTGGATCAGGGCACGGTCAAACTGGCCATTTTTCCGCTCAGAGCGGGCTTCAGCCAGAATACGTTCGGGGTCGTCGCCGCCACCGGCCAGACCAAAGACCCAGACACCAACACCGGCCATGGCGATCAGGGCAAAGAAGCCACAGAGCACCAGCAATGGTTTCCATCGAACATTCATGTCGCTCACTCCCTTGATGCGTTTTTATCGTCGTTGCCGGGCTTTTTTATTTTTTGTCTGATGCCCGGGCTGCGGTGAATTCAGTCTGCCTGACTGATCGGCCGCATGAGGTCAAAACCAATGGAAATCAGCCTTTTATTAAGGCAAAATGCTGGTAAATGGCGGCGCTGACCGATGAATGACTGATGGAAAATGAAGAATGCCGCCGCCGGTTTTCCAGGCTGTACATAGGATCCATCCCTCTGATGATGCTAATCACAGATGTCTGAAAGACAGGATTGTATGGATATCTGTGCTAACTTCCTGTCAATCTGCCAGTAAGTTATCGATTCCAAAGATTTCCGGCAAGTTTTTTTTGAAAATTTTGGAATTTTTTTGTGCGGAATGGGGGAATGATAGATGGATGATTTAGATGAGGTTGAAATGGGTGGCACGGGTTTGATTGTTGATCGATCTAATCGCCAGAGAGCATACGAGACGAAATTCATCAACAATAGAGCCGTTCAGATTTCCATGAACAATGCTATTTAAGGAAACCGTCAATCAAGCATTCTTGGCTTCAACATAGGCCGCAAAGCGATTGAGGATGCTTTGCCAGCCTTGCTTTTGCAGCTCGGCGGCGTGGACATCTTCAGCCTGGAATGTTTCCGACACCTGAATACCGGCTTCGGTTGGCTCGAATCGAATTGAGACCGAGCGGCTATCGCCCAGAACGTATTCAATCAGCTGATGGGGCACCACTTGCGTATAGGTGCCTTCGAAGTCGAAGCCAAAGCTGCCGTCGCGGGCTTCCATCCGATAGCAAAACTCCCCGCCCGGACGCAGGTCGTTGCTGCTGCGTGGGTTGTGCCAATCATCACTGGCCACGTTCCACTGGTTGATATCGTCCGGGGTTGTCCAAGCGGCCCAGACAGACTCAATATCGGCTTTGACGATGGTTTGGATGATGATCTGCATTGGGCTGGACCTTTACGGACGATGATCAGTTGAAACAGTCTTGAGTTACGGATTATCAACTGAGGGTAGGTGGGAAGTCCAGAGGTTGTGAACGACCTAAGTGAAAGTCAGAAACATCTGGTCTGTCTCGCAAAGTGCATATAGAACGATGGTTTGCGATCAGGTCTATACTGGCTCAGCATTAAGCTTCAGGCCGAGTGCCTTGATGACTTTGAGAATGGTGTCGAAACTGGGGATAGTGTCGCCGGAGAGCGATTTAGAGAGGCTTTCACGAGAGAGCCCGGCATCGCTTGCCACTTATGTCATGCCTTTGGCCCGGGCGAAGTCGCCCAGGGCTTTGGCGATGAAGGCGGCATCGCCGTCGGATTATTCGGTACATGCCTCAATATAGGCCGCCATCTCTTCGGGGGTTCGCAGATTATTCGCGTAGCCAAGAGTCTATTTAAGCACCTTTGAAAATATAATATTTGTTAGCTTATCAAAAAAGTTTCTATCATGGCCGGTATAGAAGGCAAATACCGAAATTGCAAGTGAGAATGGATTATAAGTATGTTGATTTGGTTGAAAATTGATACCACCATTAGATAGCATTACTGGAAATGCCAATCCGATCATAGAAACGATTAGACCACTGATAACGGAAGATGTATAATCTGATATAACTAATGTTGTAGAGTTTTCATTTGCTCACCTTCGTGCAACACCTAACATACTAGAAATACAACCAAGAATCATAATATTTGGATTCATAGTCGTAATAAATCGAATAAACAAGTTATTCTGATTTTCATGATCGAATTGGCTCCCAAGAGTAAAAATTAAAAACCATAAGAAGAAGAGAAGACCGACAAATAAAACATTAATAATGCTTATCTGGAAGTCGTTGGATGGCGTACTATTGGTATTCATTATACATCCTTTCTGTAGTTATCGTAAGATTCTGAATTCATTTTGCTTAGTACGACAGGGTAAGCAGAAGCTCACCCTGTTGACTATATCGATTTTACCCAATTGTTATTGGGCCGTATGCTATCGTTAAGTTCCCACTTAACCAACCTCTGAATTTATCATAGATAGGCCCTGAGGTTAATGTCGCACTAATTTTAATTCCAATTGGAATTGTGGGAAAATGTGGGGAATAATATATTTCAAATTTTTCTCCCCTACAATGATTTTGACTAGCTTCCTCCCATCTATACCAATGGCCTCCTTCCAGTTGAACAAGCTTGTTACCCTGAGGTACAATAACAATTTGATCTCTTTCATTCGTAGTATCTTGAGTCGGATGGTGTAAATCCTGCTCTAATGATACATGCTCTGTTTTATGTTCTGGCATCGAACACTCTTTCTAGGTTTTAGTTGAGACGAGTTGAAAACCGACAGGCAAAATCAAGACACCTTTATACAGAAAATTGTAGCATAAAAGTGTGCTATAATTTTGATAAATTAATCAGGAGCACGAGCCAAATTCTTCATCAACGACCTTTTGGCCAAGTGCTCTAACCGTTAATTTTACACATGCAGGAAATCCAAGTGACACACATGCCTCGGCTAAAGTGCCATTGGGAATTATCTCTGGAATGTCAACACAGACATCCCCCACACCTGCTGGAAGACGAAGACACAATTGTCCGTTTTCTACAGCAACTTGAATGCATTGCTGTAATGCATCAAAAACAGCAACATTTTTCATAGAACTGAAATCAGCGGAAGCCATACGAACAATTGCCATGATTTTGATCCTTCTACAATCTAAAATTGGAATTATTGAATCATCACATAAATGAAGCTATAACCAAAGTTATGGCTATTAGATTCATTCATTTGATTGATATTACCTAGTTAATTTCCAATTCCAGTCGAGTTGTAAATCGACACGGACCGACCCGTTCGGTGTAGATCGATTTAATCGTTTTTTCTGAGTCACTCTTATTGTTTTCACAAGACACTCAAATTCGGACAAATATTTTTTGAAAAATTATAAATCAATAAATATTAAGTACTTACTTTTGTTCGGTTTGCCTTCATGCTGAAAAAACTTACGGATTTTTTCCAAAGAAAATCAGCTACCTGATTCAGATCGATCACCCCCTGTTCGGATTTTAAGAATTCACATAAACACTTAAATCAAAAAACGTTAGAGAACATGACAAAATCACAACTAAATCACACCGCCCTTGATTGCATGCATGATATGATTTTTCAGAATCAAATAGGTTCTCATCCCAGGCCCGGATTTACCTCCGGGCCTGGGCGTTTCCAACAGCTTAAACTCAACCAAGACGTCTCCGCCAAATATTCTTCAGTCAGTTGTGTTGCAAATTTCTCAGCTATGACGAAAACGCCATTTTGAACCAATCGCTCGCAAATCCAACATAGCCGACCTCCAAAATCCAATG
>JBILGL010000170.1:0-7982 GCA_044351075.1 Isosphaeraceae bacterium
ACTGAGCTGAAAATGGCATTTAATCCTGATCCTGAGCAGCGAATTGCAATAGAGACGATAGAGACGAGTGTCGTGCTCACAGCCGGTGCTGGCTGTGGTAAAACCGGCACTTTAAGTGGAAAGTTTATTGCTGCAATTGAAAGCGGAATTGCGCCCGGCCAGATCGCCGTTCTCACTTTTACCAACAAGGCTGCGGCCGAGCTTCGAGAACGTATCCGAAGTGCCTGCTTTGAAAAAGCTGCTGAAAATTCTGATGGTGCCATCGACTGGAAACTGGTTGCATTTTGTATTGATGGTGTTGTGATTTCAACTTATCACTCGTTTTATGAGCAGCTTTGCCGGGAATATGCCGAAGAGTTAGGCCTTGACCCTGAATTCAGGTTGCTGGATGAACGAATTGCGCAAGGTCTATTGATTCAGTCTGCAAGAACGGCAGTGCGTCATCGTCTGGCAACAGGTGATGAAACGATCATTGAATTTGCGGCCCGGCATCGGCTTGAAACGCTTGTCACCGAGCTATGCCAGCTCAGTGCGAAAATTGAGGAAGCAAGGCTGTCAGATCTGAGTCGTATGACATCCGAAGTGCTTTTCAATAAGTGGAAAGATCTTGCCAGAATCGAAGTAGAAGTTGCATTTAATCAATGTATCAATATTCTAGGCGAAATGACTCATACTAACCGCGATGGTTTAAATAAAAATCAACAGGAAAAAATTGCAATTCTTGGAGATCTTCTTACGAATTACGATGAAAACCAGCCTGTTCAATTCATTGAAAATGTTCATGAGACAATTGGAAAACTCAGGCCCAACAGTGAAATTTTCAAAGAGCTTCTGGATCAGTATAAACAGATACGTGCTTCGGAATCTTTTAAGTTGCTCATGGCTGATTCGGAATTATTGCAATTGGCTGCAACTGAAACAACATTGCTTGCTGCTCTTGCCCTTGATACGAAGGAATTTTATCAGCAGGCGAAAAAAGCCCGCCTCGCTGTGGATTTTGATGATTTGATGGAACTTGCGGAACGGTTGACCCAAATGAGTTTTACTGGTGCAAGAAATATCAATAACCGATTTCGCACGCTATTGGTGGATGAATTTCAGGACACGGATTCTCGACAGGCCCGAATTCTCATTAATCTTTGCGGCGAACTTTTTGACAAAGGTCGATTATTTGTTGTGGGCGATAGCAGGCAGGCGATTTATCGCTTTCGCGGGGCCCGCCCTGAAGGTTTGGAGGAGCTGAAAAACCGCATGCCTGAAGAAGGCCGCCAGAATCTCGTGCGCAATTATCGAAGTCGAAACCAGATTTTACGATTTGTCAATAAAATTGCTGCAAGAATCTATCCGAATCTGCCGCAGCTTGAGCCTGGAATTCAGAACGCTTTCGCACTTGATGAATCATCGCCGGCGGTGACATTCCATTGGATGATTGTCGAAAAAGATCCTGGCAATCAGCATGAAGCCGGAGAAACCACAGAGTCAAATAAAACAATTCAACTAGAAGCTGAAAGTCTTGCACTTTATATTCGTCAACTGATTGAATCAGAAACACTTGTCGGTTCAAGAAAAGGTGAAATGCGGCAGATTCAGCCAGGCGATATTGTGTTTCTGAGCCGGAGCCGCACTCACTGGTGGATTTATGAAAAAGCCCTGAGGCAAGTTCAGCTTGTGCCTCATCTCGATTCATCCAGCGGCCTTTTTTCCCGCCGTGAAATTCGCGATCTATTGAATTTGCTCTCGCTTGTTGAAAATCAGTCGGATAGCCTGCTTCTGGCGGCAGTTTTGCGTGGGCCATTTGGTGCAATCACGGACGAATCACTTTTTCAGCTGTCTCAGAGTGTCGCCGGCGGTGCACTTGCGGATGCCTTCTGGCAGGCTGATTTTTCTGATTTTCCGCAGGTAGCAGCTGTTGATGCTGACGCTATGGATGGCCTTCGGGCTTTAGTCAGACGCCTTTCGAGAGCTAAAACTGAGCTGCCTCCGAGCCGAGTGGTGGAAATGGCGATTGCATTAACGGCATATGATCAAATTCTTAATGCAACATCCTTCAATGGTGATCAGCCCATCCATAATCTTGAGGTGCTCCTCAATGATGCACGGTCGTTTGATCACGACCCTGATTTCGGCTGGCAGGCGATGATTCGCCAGTGGTCTGCCGACATGGTCGCTGGCGAATTGAAAGAGGCGGTTGCCGAACCGCCCAGAGACCGAATTCGGTTTTTGACAATTCATGCGGCCAAAGGCCTGCAATTCCCGGTTGTTGTTCTCGTGGGGAGTAACGGAAAGGATCAGGTCAATAAATCGAGCTGGACGATTCACCCAGAGACGGGATTGGTCACAAAATCGCGATCAAGCGACACGGATGAGTATGACAATAGTGCTAATCATATCGCCTGGCAGATGGCTGAATCAGCCAATCAGGCAGCGGAGTCAAGCGAGATCGATAACTTGCTTTATGTTGCGGCCACACGTGCGGAAGATTTGCTGATCATCAGCGCGCCATTCTCAGTCAGAAATCATCATGACGATTTAAAATCAACTGGTAAATTGCTGAAACGAATTGAAATGGCATTTGATTTGAAACTGGGTAAGCCGCTTGATCGTGATTCGGGTTCGCCTATTGTGCAGGTGATTCAGAACGTGGTTCAGAATTAAATCTTTTTCGGTCCTTTCTCCAGAAATCAGGCGAGGTTTCCTGCAAGATCGGCAAATTGATTAATATCAAAAAATTTTACCTTTAAAAAGTCTTTTAGTGTTTCTCAATCTGATTTTCATGATTTATGGTTGAAAGAGTGATTCTGTGAAGTGTTTGATCACCGAACGGAATCCCCCTTCACCTCTAAGGGAGTAGATTGATGCGACCCTTCTCCAAAGGTTCCCTGAGGCTTCTCGGTCTGGCACTTGGTTACGGTGTTTTCGGGATCGGCATGGCTGCCGCCCCGGCTCAGCAGACCGTTTCGCCGTATTACACAGCCCCTGGCAACTATGGCACCAGCTATGGAACGTCCAGCTACGGCTCTGTTCGTACTCACAGCAATTATGGTCCCCCTACCTACGGCCGCGGGCTCAGGCCTTATGCCGTTGCGAATAATCAGTGGGGCCGCGGAATCTGGGGGCAAGCCTCAGGCCCGGCACCCGTTCCGAATCCGGCACCCTACACTTATCAGGGGCGATACGGCACATGGACGGACCCGCGCCAGCAGGCCCAGCGCACGCTGCCACCGGCCCCGCCTATTGGTGCTTATGCGCCCACAGTTGGCCCGGGCTACGGCATTCGCCGCCCATCGGCCTATTAATTGAGCTAAACGCTCGGCAGAGGCTGACTTCCGAATTGTTTAATTCAAACAATTCCGTATTTTGCCCGAATCTGCTATATTCTGGTTGAAAAGGAGACCGGGGTCTTATGGCCCCGGCTCAATCAATTTCAACCAAAAATCAGCTTCGGGATGAACTTCTGACTATGTCTGCCCATCTGCCACTCATCGCCAAGGTGCGACAAAATCAACCCCGGCCCAGAGTGGACGATGTGGCTGGGACGGTTCGGCAACTGATTTTGAGTAGTAAAATCAGGGATCGTGTGCCGGCTGGTGGCCGCATTGCCGTGGGCGTGGGCAGTCGTGGAATACACTGCATTGCAACTGTGGCCAAAACGACGGTTGATACGCTGAAAGAACTTGGTTATAAGCCTTTTATCAAAGCGGCTATGGGCTCACACGGCGGAGCCACGCCTGAAGGTCAGCGTGAATTGCTGGCCGGTTATGGTATTACACCTGAAAATATGGGTGTCGAGGTGCTGACCAGCCTCGAAACGCTGGTGCTGGGCACAAGCCCGATTGGCTTGCCGATTTATTTTGACCGCGATGCTTATGAGGCGGATGGCATTATCTGCCTGAACAGGATCAAGCCGCACACCGACTTCCGGGCCAATTTTGAATCAGGCATTCTCAAAATGATGGTGATCGGGTTCGGAAAGCAAAAAGGCGCCGAACAGATTCACAAGCTTGGCCTTCGCGGCATGAAAGAAGTGCTGCCCGCGGTTGGCAAATTTTTGCTGGAAAATACGAAATTCAGCCTGGGGCTGGCCATTCTTGAGAATGTGGACGACCAGCCCGCAGAAATTGTCGCCCTTGAGCCCGATGAGGTGCTGGCCAGCGAGCCAAAGCTGCTCGACAAAGTGCGCACACTCATGGGCCGAATTCCGTTTGACCAGATTGATGTGCTGGTGGTGGGCGAAATTGGCAAGAATTATTCGGGTGCCGGTATGGACCCGAACGTGATTGGCCGCTTGATGGTTGAAACCCAGCCAGACTTCGAAAAGCCGCTGGTCACGCGGCTGGTGGTGCTTGACGTGAGCGAAGAGAGCCACGGCAACATTGTGGGCGTTGGCTTCGCTGACCTCTGCACGCAGCGGCTGGTAGATAAAATCGATCCTGTCCCGTTTAACATTAACGTGATTACCAGTTGTTTTCTGGAACGGGCCCGCATTCCGATCACCCTGCCAACCGATACTGAAGTGCTTGATACGGCCGTTCAAACCTGCTGGCGACTAAGCCCTGCGGATGTTCGCATGGTGGTCATTCCAAACTCGCTTGAGCTCAACACACTTTACGTTTCGCAGGCCATGGTGGCAGATGTTGAAGCCCACCCCGACTTGAGCTTCGAAAGCGGCTTTGCCCCCCTGCCCCTTGATGCCGATGGTTTTCTTGGTCAGGAAACGCTCTTTCCTGAAAGTGTCCGCGGCCGCCGCAAATCATCAGCCACTGGCCACCACTGATTCTGACAATGTCAAAAAGAATGAGTTGCGACCGGCCCACTCAGCCCGTGCGGCTGCTGGCGCTGGATGTTGACGGCACAATCCTGAACCGGCAAAGCCAGCTTGAAGAGCCGGTGCGTGCTGCAATCGAGCGGGTAAAAACGGCGGGTATCAAGGTGGTTCTCTGCACGGGCCGCCGATTTCGCCGGGCAAGTGCCATAGCTGAAATGCTTGGGCTTGATACGCCAATGGTCACCAATTCAGGGGCGCTGGTGAAATGCCCGGGAACAAACCGGACGCTCTGGGCTGCTGCACATTCGCCAGGCGATTTTCAAGCGATCATCTCGGTTTTTCAGGCACATGGCCGACCGATACTGAGTTTTCTCGATACACGGCCGGATGAGCCTGATTTTGTGACATCGGCTTATCCTTCGGGCTGTGCACTTTTTGATCATTATCTGGCCGAAAATTTGAAATTTGGGCAAGTTGTGCCGGATTGGCTGGCGAAAGATGATGCTGCCTCCGGTCATTTTCATCTCTGTGCGGCAGGAACGCGCGAAGCGATGCAGCAGATCGCCGATCAACTGCATCGGCAACGGCCCGACGGATTTCAGATTTTCGTGCAGAAAAGTCCGGCTTATGTAGCCTGGATGTGCGAAGTGCTGCGGCGCGATGCCAATAAATGGACGGCTTTAAAAACCATTGCAGATGAGATGAAAATCGGCACTGAAGCGATTTGTGCTGTGGGCGACGATGCGAACGATGTGCCAATGATTGAAAATGCCGGCTGGGGTGTCGCCATGGGTCATTCTGAAGCTTTCGTGCATGAAAAGGCCCATTGGTCCTGCCCGCCGAATCACGAAAACGGTCTGGTTGAGGCGATCAATCGCGTGCTCGAGAGCCTGTAAAACAAGCGTAAAAGGCCATTTGAAATGAAATCAGACGAAAATCATTCGCAACCTGGTTCGCCCGTGCCTGACCCGCCGCCTGCCGGCTGGCCTGATACCATATCCCCAAGCTGGTCGTATGTGCCGGGGCATGATCAGGCCATGCTTGAAACCTGGCTTTTTAAGCTTCGGCGAGAGCGATACATTTCGCGACTTTCAGCAAAACAGCATGATTTTTTCGTGGCTGAAATCGCCGACGCTGTGCATGTGATCGCGACCGATTGTGAAAATCGTGTGCTGATGGTGCGTCAGTTTCGCGTTGGTTCGCGCACGGATAGCCTTGAAACACCTGGCGGCCTGATCGACCCTGGCGAAGATCCGCTCACCGCCGCTGCACGAGAGCTGGTTGAAGAGACTGGCTATCGCGGCGAAAACCTGCGACTACTGGGTGCCTTCTGGTCGCTGCCAAGCCTTGGAACAAGCCGAATCTGGACGGTTGTCATTGAAAATGTGGTGAAAGTGGCCGAACCGCATGGCGACCCAACCGAAGAATTGCATCTGGAATGGCGAAACCCCAGCGAAATCAGGGGCCTGATCTCCAGCGGCGATATTCATCACGGATGCGTGATCACCGGCCTTATGATCTGGCTGATGGGCCTTGAGTTACCCAAAGGTTGATTTCTGCACACGATGTTCAGAGGAAAAATAATTGTCGCCAAAAAAACTCTCGATCCAGAGAATTTCAAGATCGAAAAAAATGTGTTAAATTAGAGATATTAAGTGGATTCTGAAAGATGAACCTGCCCGAGGTTGAGTGATGGAAAAAGCGATCTGTCTGATCACAGCGATCATCTCAGGCCTTCTGGCCTTCCTGATGATTGCCGATGCTGCCGTTGGCTTTCCGTTCGGCAAGGCAAATATCGTGGTAGATATTCTGGTGGCCATAGCTGCTGCCCTGATGATCTGGCAATCAATCGCCACAGCGAAAGAATTTCGTTGAGCAGCGATTCTATCGCCAATATCCTTACAATCAGAATCATTGACATAATCAGGGCGTTGCCAATCGGCGAACGCCTCTTTTCGTTGATAGCCTTTCCATGACATCATCGCATGAAATTCCGGTCGTCAAAAGGCTTTCAGGGCCGGCCTGCATCCGCACAGATCTGGCAAATGGCATAAATCAGGACTTTCATCGATCGCTTCACGGCTGGTGGCCGGAAGATCTTGCAACATATTTGCTTGAACAATACAAAGTTGATATTCGGGCGCGATATGCCGGCCGGCCGATTGCCAACCCGTTTGGCAAGGGTTCTGGCCAGCTCAGCATGACCACCCGGCAGATTGCCGAAGCGGCTGAGGCTGGGCTCGGTTTTGTGGTGCTTAAGACGGTCATAGCGCAGGATGAGTCGGGGCATCAAAGCATGGCCGCCTGGGCCATCCCCGAAGCCCGCATGGTGGTTGAACCGATCCACGGTAGTCATTCAGGCCGGGAAGGCTGGACGGTGACGTGGAAAGGGCGTGGCTGGAGCCGCTCTTTTACCGATTATCTCGATTTATTCAAAGAGAGCCTGGAAATCGCAAAAGAAACCGGAATGGTTGTCGCCCCTTCGGTGAAATTTCATTTGCCTGCCGGGCTTGATGAGCCCTGGCGATTGTCAGAATATGAATATGTGCTGAAGCATCTGGCGAAAATCTGGCAGGAGGCTGGTTTTTCAGGCCACCCAATGCCCATCGAAAAAGATTTCTCGCCAACGCTGGCCGGCGATGATCGGGCGAGGCAACAGGCGGTGATTTTGCGATGGCTTGAAGAAATTGTGCAGGTTTTACGCAAGAGTTCATCGATTCCAATTACAATTGGATTAAAAATAATGAATTCTCTCGGTCCGATTTCATTTCAACAGGATTTATTCAAACTGGCATTAAATTTAAATTCGCCTGCCGACTATTTCATCTACGCCAACAGGCTTTTTGATGCGGAGAGAATCTTTGAGGGGCACAGGGGGGTGGCCTTTGGTGGACCTGATTTGAGCGATCGTAATTTATATGTGATGGATCAATGCTGCACCGAAATAAAACAGGCGGCAATTGAGATCAGTGGCACAGGCGACGTGGATTCAGGCCGTTCAGCAGTGGAATATGCTTTGAGAGGCTGCCAGTCCGTGCAGCTTCATACATTTTTTCAGACACCCGAAATGGAATCGGCTGGTTCAGGTGTCAAACGCCTCCGGCGCAAGCTGGCAAAGCTTGTTTTTGATCCCGCTGATGGGCTGGTGGCATGGCTGCTTCATGCCAGAAGCCACTGGGGATTAATTGATGCAAATGGTGTATCGAAATGGCTTGAA
>JBILGL010000172.1:0-7914 GCA_044351075.1 Isosphaeraceae bacterium
CGGCAGCCAGCGCACCATCGTCATTCAGCTCGACCTTGACCGCCTCAAAAGCTATCGCATGGCACCCGACGAAATCATTCGCGCCCTCAATGCCGGTAACACCATCAGCCCGTCGGGCACCGTTCGTTTTGGCGACACCATGCCGATTGTGCCGGTCAATGCCCTGGCACGCACGCTCGACGACTTCCGCCAGATTCCCATTCGCCCCGGCCAGCTTCCCACCATCCATCTGGGCGATGTCGCCAATGTTGCCGATGCCGCTGATGTTCCTGTCGGGTCGGCAATTATCAACGGCCGAAAAGCCGTCTATCTGCTCGTCACCAAGCGGGCTGATGCCTCCACGCTCGACGTAGTGAATAACGTCCGCAATGCCCTGCCCGACATGCAGGCCGTGCTGCCGCCTGATATTAAAGTCTCGCTTGAATTTGACCAGTCGCCCACGGTGACTAACGCCGTCCGGACCGTCATTACCGAAGCCGCTCTGGGTGCAGCACTTGTGGGCCTCATGGTTCTGCTCTTTCTGCGCGATTGGCGCGGCATGCTCATCGTCATCATCAATATCCCACTCGCCCTGGCCGGTGCCATCTTCCTGCTCTGGGTCTCTGGCCAGAGCTTTAACCTCATGACATTGGGCGGGCTGGCCCTGGCCATCGGCATTCTGGTCGATGAATCAACCGTGGAGCTGGAAAACATTCACACCCAGCTTCGCCACACCGGCAGCGTGCCTGTCGCCGTGCGCCGGGGCAACCGCGAAACGGCCGTGCCTCGCCTGCTGGCCCTCCTCTGCATGCTCGCCGTTTTCGCCCCCAGCTTCCTTATGACCGGGGCCATCCGCGCCCTCTTTGTGCCGCTCTCGCTCGCCGTTGGCTATTCCATGATCTGCTCTTATCTCCTTTCCAGCACTCTTGTTCCGGTGCTGGCGGCCTGGCTCCTGAAACCAGAGGCCGGCCAACATTCCGAAGCAGCGGCAGACCTCCAGACAACAACTGCCAGCCGCAAGCCAAACCGACTGATTACTCTTGGTTTGCTTGGTGGTTATGTGGCTGTCTGTTGCGCTGGAATCTGGAAAATGGCCCCCCTTGCCGGCTTTGAAATCTTCCCTCAAGTCGATTCAGGCCGATTTCAGGTGCGAATCAAAGCCCCGGCCGGTACTCGCTTTGAAGTCACCGAAAAAATCGTGGTTGATGTCGTCAATTCGGTGAAAAAAATTGCTGGCGATGATGGCGTGGAAGTCAGCGTCGGCTATGTCGGCAATATCGGCTCCAGCTACCCCATTCAGGCCATTTTCCAGTGGACGGGTGGCCCTGAAGAGGCCTTTCTCCGCGTTGCCCTTGATAGGCACAAATCCAAACACTCAGCCGATGAGACAAAAGCCCTTTTAAGGCAAGAGCTTGCAAAAATTCACCCGAATGTCTCGTTCTCGCTTGAGCCGGCTGATATCGTCAGCGAAGTCATGTCGTTTGGCTCGCCCACACCCGTGGAAGTCGTTGCCACCGGCACCGCCCTGCCCGACGTCAGAGCCCATGCCGCCAAGCTCCGCGAAGAGCTTGCCAAAGTCAGTTCAATCAGAGACTTGCGTTATGGCCAAACGCTTGATTACCCAGCCCTGCGTGTCGATATTGACCGCCGCCGCGCAGGCCTTTCCGGGCTGACGGCTGGCGATGTTGCCCGATCTCTTGTCACAGCCACATCTTCCAGTCGATTCATCCTGCCCAGCTATTGGCCTGACCCAAAGTCGGGCATTGGCTATCAGGTGCAGGTCGAAATTCCTTACTCTGCCATTACTTCCGCTGAAGAACTCGCCAATTTGCCGATCAATGCCGGGTCTGATGCGTCTCCGATCGTCCTGCGCGACGTTGCCACCGTCACCCCTGACCAGGTGCCCGGCGAGTTTGACCGCTATAACATGAAACGCACCATAAGTTTAACAGCCAATGTGGAAGCCTCGGATCTGGCCCGCGTCAGCCGCGACGTCAATGCCGCCGTCAAAGCCGCCGGCCAACCGCCTGCCGGCGTGACTGTCTCTGTACGTGGCCAATTGGCTACCTTGGAAGAACTTAACAGTGCTGGTGGTCTTGCCCTGATCTCCACATTCATCGTGATTTTTCTACTCCTGACGGCCTATTATCAGTCGCCCGCATTGGCATTGGTGGCCCTTTCGGGTATTCCGGCGGTGGGGCTGGGCATCACGCTGGCCCTGGTCGGCACCGGCACAACATGGAATTTGCAGTCTTACATGGGGGCCATCATGGCGATGGGTGTTTCGGTAGCCAATGCCATTATCTTTGTCAGCTTTGCTGAATCTCAAAGGCTTACCGGGCTTAATGTTGATGATGCAGCCAAGGGTGCCTTGAGTCGCCGACTCCGGCCCATTCTGATGACAGCTCTGGCCATGATCGCCGGCATGCTCCCCATGACGCTCGGGCTGGCGGAAGGTGGCCGGCAGCAAGCCCCACTGGGCCGGGCGGTCATCGGCGGGCTGATCGGCTCTCTTTTGGCCGTAACACTTGTTATGCCAAAGGTTTTTGTATTGATCAGATCACCTGCGAAAAGAAATAGTCAATCGCTTGACCCGACAGATCCGAATAGCCCCTATTATGACCCCGACGTTGACCGTCTGGCATCGGAATCAGGTTTCCCCATGAAAAACGCCATTACGACCGGCTCGCTCCTCTTTTTCCAACTGATTTTCACCGGTTCGGGCACACTGGCACAGGAACCGGCCAAAGCCTCGGCAACATTACCTAAAGTCAGTGTGGTGAAGGCAAAAGCCGCACTGATTGAACATAAAATCGAGCAGCCGGGACAGGTAGAACCGTCGATGTCCGCCGAAATTCAGTCGCGAGCATCGGGCTGGATCAAATCTGTGCTGGTTGATATTGGCGATGTCGTTCGGAAGGGCCAGCCACTGATTGAAATCGACGCCCCGGAGCTCCAGGCCGAGCTGGCGACAAGCCAGGCCAAAGTTGATGAAGCCCTTGCCCAGGTTGAACTTGCGAAAAGACAATACGAAGAGATCGTCGAGACGCTCAAAGCCAATGACGCTCGCTTGCAGGCATCAACACAAGACCTCAAAGGCAAGCAGGCGATCGAGCGGCAATTCAAGATGGAGATGGACCGGATCAAAAAACTGGTCGATTCCGGGGCTGTGACCCGCAGCAATCTCGAAGAAGCCGAACAGAAATACCTTGCCGCCGGTGCCGAACTGAGCGAATCAGCCGCTATGGAATTGGCCGCCCGGGCCGAAAACGATTCGGCAAGGGCCCAACTTGCCCGCCGCCAGGCCGAAATCACCGTGGCTGAATCACGTCTCGCCCTGAGCCGAGGCCAAGCCAGAGAAACTCAGGCCAGACATGGCTTTACAACGATCCGTGCCCCCTTTGATGGCGTGGTTGTCGAGCGTAATACCGACCCTGGCCAGCTTGTCAGCAGCAATGGCCCAGCCCGTCAGCCCTTGCTGCTGCTGCACCATCTGGAAAAACTAACCGTCACGGTCGGTGTGCCCGAGTCTGAAGCCCCACTTGTCGATGTCGGCGACTCCGTTGAAATTTTCACCAGCCAGAATGCCGCCAAGCCAGCCTACACAGGCAAAATCAGCCGCACCAGCCGAGCCTATAATCCAGCCACCCGCACCCTTCGTGCCGAAATCGACCTGCCGGCCAGTCAATCACCACTTAACGACGGCCAATATGTGCTTGTGCGTGTCATCGGCCATCGTGTCAATGAAGCCGTAAGCCTTCCTCTCAATAGTCTTTACAAGGTCGCTGGCTCAAGCTTCTGCACCGTCGTTGAAAATGGCAAAGCCCGCCGCGTTCCGGTCACTGCCGGTGTGGGCGATGGCATACGCGTGGCCATCTCGGCCGGATTAAAAGTGGGCGATACTGTCGTGGTCGGCCCGGTTGCCGCTACGCTGGCCGATGGTCAGGCCGTTGACGCCACTGAGCTCGACGAAACGAAGAAATAATCAGCACCAGGACTTATGATAAATCTTTATCAAATAACTTCGCCATGATCAGGCAGTGTTATCGAAATAAAATTGTTTAATCCCGTTTAACGTCAAAGTCGATACATTCACCAAGATTATCACTATCGGTCAATTGGGTGAATACGTTCAAAATCGTCAATGCCAGGCAGATTCAAACACAAACTCGCTGCCACCGCCCTTCTCTGCCTTGGTCTGGCTGGCCAGGCGCATGGCCAGTTTCGTCTCCTGCCGCCCAGCCTTCAGCCCATCGCCGACACATCTGCCGCACCCACTGAAACTTCCCCCCTGATGGCCGCCCCCCTGATGAATCAGGGCCGATTCGGCAGCATGGTCAGCACCGACCAGCCTGCGGCCACGCTCGATAGCGAATGGATCGAGCCGATTGACTGGCTCACCGTGCTCCGCCTTTCCGGCGAACAAAATCTTGATATCCGCATCGCCCGTGAGCGAGTGGCCATCGCACTGGCCGACCTGCAGCAATCTCAAACTCTCTTACTCCCAAGTCTTTACTACGGCCCGAACTGGATCCGCCACGACGGTCAGGCCCAGCTCATCGACGGCGTCGTAAAGCCCATTTCCAAAAGTTCGCTCTTTGTCGGCAGCACCGCCTCTGCCGGTTCCGGTATTGGCGGACCGATTCCCGCCGGTGGCCCGGCTCAGGTCGGCGGGCTCACGTCGATCATCCGTTTCAGCGACGCCATTTACGAACCGATGGCCAATCGTCAGATTCTTCAGGCCCGGCAGGCGGGTATCTTCGTCGCTGAGCAAAATGCCCTGCTCGCCGCTTCCGAGCTCTATCTCGACCTTCAGGCCGCCGCCGGTCGGCTTGCCATCGCCCGCGAGGCCGCCTCTCTCTCCGCCAGTCTGGTTCAGGTGACAAAAGCCTATTTCCAGGCTGGCAAAGGGCTTGAGGCCGACCTTCGCCGTTCGCAGACAGAGCTTGATCGCCGCAATCAGCAGGTGGAAGCCAGCGTGGCCGAGCTTGAAGGTATCTCAGCCGTGCTCGCCCGCCTGCTCAGGCTCAATCAGCGTTCCATTCTTGCACCCATCGAACCGCCGGAAATGAGCCTTGAGCTCGTCTCATCTGAAATTCCGACCGACGACCTCATTGTCATGGGCCTGACCAACCGTCCGGAACTCGCCGAATCGCAGGCTATCGTACAAGCGACAATCATCAAACTCAAGCAGGCCCGCATGCGGCCTTTTATTCCAAGCCTTGCCTTTCGCTATTCCGGCGGTGCTTTTGGCGGTGGCCCCAATAGCTATTTCGGCGATTTCAATGGCCGCAGCGATGCCGATGTCAATCTCTACTGGCAGCTTCAGGGCATGGGTTTTGCCGATCGGGCCATCAAGCGCCGAAGTGAAGCGGAAAGCCGGGCCGCCGACCTTGAGCTTCTGAAAGTGCAGGATCGGGTCGCCGCCGATGTCGCATCCGCCCATCGCCAACTTCTGGCTAATGTCCGCCGCCGCATTGCCGCCGCCAGAGCCATCCCCGATGCTCAGGACTCCGTCCGCAAAAATTTCGACGCCATCAAGCAGGGTGCCGGCCTGACGACCGGTATTCGTGCCATCGAAACACTTCAGCCCATTCAGGCCCTCGCTCAGGCAGAAACCGACCTGCTCGACGCCCATATCGCTGAAAATCGCTCGCAAATCAGGCTCTATTATGCCCTCGGCCAACCCCTCGCCCGTGCTGCCGCACCCAACACCAGCCCCGCCGATGCCGCCGCCATGCAACCGGCAGCCGTTCCGGCACCCGATTCAGTCAACAACCCGCTTCAAAATCGTTGAGTTTCAGCCCGATCTGCATTAACCTGAGAAAAACATAACATCAGCCTTCATGGAATCGCTGCACCTTTTTGTCGGGAGCCACCCACTTTGTCACTTCGCCTTCAGGGCCTCGTCGCGGCCACTCACACACCGTTTCATACAGATGGCTCCATTCACTGGGAGATCATCCCCCGCCAGGCCCTGGCCCTTCAGCGTCAGGGCGTGCTGGGTGCCTTTATTAACGGCTCCACCGGCGAAGGCGTCTCGCTCACCACGCCCGAACGCAAAAAACTTGCGGAAACCTGGCGAGAAATTGGCCCCCGTCATGGCCTTAAAGTGATTGTGCACGTCGGCCATACCAGCAATGTCGAAGCCGCCGATCTGGCCGCCCACGCCGCTGCCATCGGCTGCGATGCCGTCAGTGCCATGGCCCCCTTTTATTTCAAGCCCGCCTCGCCCAAACAGCTCTTTGACTGGATCAAACCCGTCGCCCTCGCCTGCAATCCTCTCCCGTTTTATTTCTACGATATCCCTTCCATGACGGGCGTAAAACTACATCTCCCCACCTTCGCCCGGATAGCTGTTGATGAAATCCCTAATTTCAACGGCTTCAAATACACCAGCGACGACCTGATTCAGCTTCAGGAGCTGCTCGCTTTTGACAATCATCGCCTTGATATTCTCTATGGCACCGATGAAGCCCTGCTCGCCGCCCTCGCTTTGGGGGTGCGCGGCGGTGTCGGCAGCTCCTACAATTTCGCCGCCGGATTGTATTTAAAGATCATTAAAGCCTTTGATTCCGGCGACTTTGCCACTGCCCGTGAATTGCAATTGCAATCCGTGCGGTTGATCCAGACAGTCGCCTCATTCCGCTACCTTCCCGCCGCCAAACGGCTGATGAGCCTTCTTGGCTGCGACTGCGGCAGCGTGCGCCCGCCGCTGGAAAGCCTGTCGGACGGCGAAATGCAATCGCTTCTCGAAAAAGTCCGTTCGCTGCAAATCATTGATGAATCAATTGTAAAGCCATGAATTTCATGAAAATTGGCATATTCAAAGTAGGGTACGATTTATCGTACCAGAATATGGTGAATGGCACGATAAATCGTGCCTTAAAAATTCAATTTTCATCCTTACTGACCAAGAAAAGGTTAATATGCATTGGCCTCTGTTTGCTGGCATTTATTTCGCCGGCCATATCGGCTGATATAAAAATACAATCACTACCACCCTTGCCCGATAAAGAAGGCTTTGCCGGCATGTTTGCAGGCCAGTGCGGCAACTATTTTCTGGCGGCAGGCGGCGCGAACTTCCCGGATGGCTACCCCTGGGAAGGCGGCAAAAAACGCTGGTATTCCAATATCTATGCCATTTCAATCAAAAAACCGGATAAATGGCAGAAGTTGCAACTATCGCTGCCAAAAGCCATGGGCTATGGTGTATGCGGGTCATGGCATGGAAAGCTCATTATTGCCGGCGGCGAATCGGGCCCAGCCCCCGGCGAGCCGGCGGATAAACCTGCAATCATATTAAATCAGGTTTTTGCAATTCAGGAAGAAAACAATCAGTTTTCATTGGCACCGCTTCCCGCGTTACCCAAGCCGCTGAAAGATGCCTGTGGAACGGTCGTTGGCGACCTTTTCATCGTATTTGGTGGGATCGATAATCCCAATGCAACTTCTGTATCAAACGAGCTCTTCATCCTGAATTTAAATCGACCAGAAAAAGGCTGGCAAAAAGGCCCTGCACTCCCAGCGCCAGGCCGTATTCAGGCCGTTGCCGCCACTGACAACACCAACTTTATTCTCTTCTCGGGAATTGAAATCACTGCCGATTCCACCGGCAAGCCAGCCCGAAAAATGCCTTATTTACAAGACGCCTGGCGCATAAAGTGTCAACCCGACATGACAGATTCCGCATGGGCTCGCCTCCCTGATCTCCCGGCCGAATGTGCCGCCGCACCCAGCCCAGCCTGGTCATTGGCCGATCACCACATTGCAATTGCCGGCGGTGCCGATTCCGCCCGCCATCGCCTGCCGCAGAAAGACCATCCCGGCTGGTCGGGCGATCTGATTATATTTGATTTGTTGAAAGAAAAATGGGAAATAAAGCCCGGCATTTTTGCGCCCTTTCAGTCGAAAGTCACCGCTGCGGGCCTCAAT
>JBILGL010000173.1:0-7857 GCA_044351075.1 Isosphaeraceae bacterium
CAGATAAAACTGATTAGCAAACAGAATTAAAATGGCGAGAATTTATTGATTAATAGCTTTCCTGATATCGAGATGATCATCGAAAGATATCAGGAAAGCCTTGAAGCGATCAGGAGTATTTTCAGTTTACCTGAATTGGTTTGACGGGAGGACCAGCCTGGGCTGGACCTGGATCATTCGCAGGAGGAGGAGGCGAATTGTCAGGAATTTTTGGTGGCGAATTACTTCCGCAGCCAATCTCTGAGAGACTGGCAAACAAGATGATCAGTAATTGCGCAAGAAAGCAACGGTTTTTTTTCATCGTGAAGAAGTCCTTGGTTGATAGTTGGATTGCCTGATGGGTTCTCGTTTGCATTAATACGAATCAGAGCTGATTACTTCACCACCGGCCATGCTTCCTAAAGCTCTCCATGAAGAAACATTGACCGAATCCTTGATGAATTTCACACTGCCATCGGCAAAAAGAATATTCACACCACCTGGATGGCGACTCCGGGATGCATTCCATGCAACGGCCCCACCGGTACAAGGCGGAACATTCGGTGCTCTTCCAAAGGCGCACCATGGCCTGCCCTGAGCATCGCCACCCATTTGATCGGGAACCTTGGAATTTGGTGTTGTATAAGTGTGAAACATCGTACAATTATAGTCGTCATTGAAAATATCGCCACGGTGATCATAGATCCCGCCAGAGGCGTTATATCCAATGATAACCTCACCAATCAGCAGCGTGTTGCTGGTTCCATCCGTGAAATCTCTCAGATTTGTAGCAACATTCCCGCGAAATGGTGCAGGACGAAAGAAGTTTCCATTTGTAGTCCCCTGAAGTGCAAGTGGCCCGTTATTATATGGGTCACCGCCAGCAGCGCCTCTTCCGGTCTCATTCTGATAGAACCCGGTATTGCCCCAGTTGGCTGCCATACTACCTTTGCCACGGGGATAGGGAGTGTCCGGTTCCTGGACAGATGGTTGATCACTCGGGCAATTGAAAACCGCCAGCGGCAGCCTGATGATCGTTGTATTAGGTGGCTCGTAGAATTGCCAATTGAAGTTTATGGCAGCGAAGACATTGCCTTGCTCTACAAATGGCAGAACGCTGAAAGCCCAGGTGCGGCGCTGGCCGCGCTGGGGAGAATAAGAATAACCAATTCCCATTCGACCAATTGGGAATGTTCCCTGTGAGTCATGATAGTTGTGTAGTGCAAGACCCATCTGCTTGAAATTGTTGACGCACTGGGCCCTCCTGGCGGCTTCTCTGGCCGATTGAACAGCTGGCAGGAGTAAAGAAATCAAAACAGCGATGATCGCTATGACAACCAATAATTCGATCAGTGTAAAACCTTTTCGAATCGAATGACGAAGTCTCGTCAAAGTCATTTTTCACCTCCGGTAAGTGAAATCTGGACGTAGTGGAAATCAGTTCGTAAATCATCCGCAAATCGAATCAATTCAACTGCTTATGGAACCTGAATATCAGGCTGGCCATAACGGTATCATGAGATAATTTGCTGGATGTGAGAGGGGCATCCTCTCAAAGTGAAAAACCATAATCACCTCTGAATTTATCAAAGGATTATGATATTTCAATAAAAGACAGGCAAATCGCCGCAAAGGCTTTACCTGACGAGTATTCGGTATTTTTCATTTGAGATGAATAAATTATTTTCGCAAATTGGTTTGCTTTGTCAAATGGTTTTGCCAAAAAATTCCAATCGGAGTGAGATTGATTTTTGCACAAAAATCATGGCTTTCGAAATGGCAGAAATTTTGATAATCGTGTAAGTTCGATGACGGAGTCAGCGATTTTCTATGAAAAAGTTTGTCGAAAAATATTTTGATGCTGGTATTAGTGTGTTAATTTGACATGTCACATTTGATAAGACGGCGTTTCGGTCTGCCAGACAAATGTGCGTTAGACTTGAACAGAGGTGTGTTGGATCAAAATGGATCTCGAACTTAAGAATAAAGCCGCACTGATCACCGGCGGTGCCAGCGGGATTGGTCTGGCAACGGCCCGTGCTTTTTGTCGCGAAGGTTGTTCGGTTCTGATTTGGGATTATTCCCCGAAGGTGGCGGAAATTGCCCTCCAGCTTGCTAATGAATTCAAAGTTGATGTGAAATACAAAATAGTTGATATCGTCGATGCAAAAGCAGTGGAAGCGGCTGCCAGTGAGGCATTTGCTGCCGATAACAGGATTGAACATATTGTGCACTGCGCGGCCATCGGTTCGGGCAAATTCGGCTTTCCGTTCACCAACCTGAGCCCGGCAGACTGGCCGAAATCACTTGAAGTGAACATCATGGGCATGGTGAATGTGGCCCACGGCATTACACCTCATCTGAAAAAAAAGGACCGGGGCAGTTTTGTTTTTCTGGCATCGGTTGCCGGGCAGATTGGCTCACAGACGGACCCGCCCTATAGCGCCGCCAAGGCTGCAAATATTAACTTTGCCCAATGCATGGCGAAAGATCTTGCCCCGCTTGGCATTCGCGTGAATACGGTTTGCCCTGGCATGGTGAAAACGCCGCTCAATCGGTCCGTCTGGCAATCGTGGTATAACCAGACACCCGAAGCCGATCGCCTGAGCTACGAGGAATGGACAGATCGGAAAATCAAATCGGTGGTTCCACTGGGTCGGTGGCAAAACCCTGAGGATATTGCCGATATGATCGTTTTTCTGTCGTCAGCGCGTGCTGCACAGGTGACAGGCCAGACGATTAATGTCGATGGCGGCTTCGTCATGCACTGGTGATAAGAATTGCAATAAAAAAACCTCCGGCCATGAACCGAAGGTTTTTGTATTACAAAACTGATCAAAAAATGATCAACCGCCTGGTCTTTCCTGGTAGAAGAAAGGCCAGGGGAATGGGCCGGGGCCTGTGACCAGCGGATCAAGGTCGTAAACAGGCACATAAGCGCCCGACTGGTAGTAATATTTTACCGGCCGGAATGGCTCTTTCAGGCCTGAGATCCAGCGTTGAAAGCCAAGGGCTGGGGCTTTGTCGGGAGTGATTGTGTCAATGCCCGGAGCGCCACGGAAATAGGGCTTCATCGTGCGTGATGGTGCCGGCTCCAAGAATTGACCGTAAAGCCCGCCGGGTTTCCAGTCGTTGGGTCGGCGGCCATCTGGCCGGTCGTCGTATTTTGTGCCGTAGAAATTGTCACGATAGGGGTCGTGTGGCAGCGGGCGCTGAAACGGCTGAAGCCGGGTAAACATGCCGTTGCGTTCGTGGATATCAACCACTCGCGGCACCGGGTCAACCTGCGCTTTGGCCGAACCGGCCAGCATCAAAGCACCGAGCAGATAAAGGCAAAGTCTGCTGTGCGAAAAATTCAATCGGCCTGACATCTGGACCTCCTGCCCAAATAGGTGAAATCACAGGTGCGGTCAAAAACCTGTAAATTCACAAGTGATCTCAACGCTTATCCTATTTATCGTGTTTTATGTATGACAAGAGCATAAAAAACAAAGATACCGCTGATTTTTCAGCGGTATCCTCGTAATTTTCAATCATATTGAACGATTGAAATCAATTCTTTTCTTTTTCAGCAGCCGGGGCGGCTGGCTTCGGAGCAGGAGCGGCACTGCGAGGAGCTGGCGGAGGCACCGGAGCCGAGGCCCGTGGTGCAACAAAGTCAGCCGGAGCCGTGGCTCTGTCAGTTGAGAATCCAGCCGTACTCTGTGGCATTGAGCCGAAGCCAGGCTGCATCGCCTGATCAAGATATGGCGGGAAGGCGAAGTAATCGCGTGGCGAGCGAACTGGGTTCACATAAGGCACATAGCCAGGTGTGAGTGGAACCGGACCACCAGGCCCGACAAACCACTTAACCTTTGGATGACCCATGCCCAGCAAGCCCGCCAGTTTGGAACCAAGACCTGGATGACCGGCACCGTTGCCAAGGCCCGGATGGCCTGCACCCATGCCACCACAGCCTGGATCATTGCAGCCAGGTGTGCCGCAGCCATAACCATTGCCACCATGACCCGCGAACAGGCCATTGCCACAACCAGGGGCTGTGCAACCAGGTGTGCCACAGCCATAGCCATTGCCATAACCATTGCCCTTGTTTTTACCTGCAAAGAGGCCCTTCAGGCCATTGCAGGCAGGGTCGCCGCAACGATTTCCGCCGCATCCGCCATTAGCACATGGCGACTGGGCTGAAGGAGACTGGGCCGAAGGCGCACCTTGTGGCGAAGCCTTGTGCAATCCTGAGCCACCGCCATTACCGTGGAGACCGTTGAAAATGGCATGGCCGTTGCCGTTACCATTGCCATAACCATTACCACCATTATTCAGACCGCCGCCATTGTGGAGGCCACCCAAACCATGACCATTACCGGCTGCGACCGGAATGCCGCCTCCATTGTGGCCTTTGAAAAGACCAGTGCCGCCGCAGCTATTGCAAGCACCCAGACCACCCGTGCCGGCGGCATTGCCGCAGCTAACACATTGACCAGTGCCGCCGCAATTTGAGCAGAGGCTACTCAGGGCGTTTGTTGCCATTCCCTTGAGCCCGGCCACTTTGCCGGCAATCTTGCCAAGCGGGTCTTTCGTGTAGTGCCCACCCGGAACGGCTGGGGCATAATAGGGCTGACCTGTGTTCAGGTCAATTGCGTCAACCGTTTCGGGAATGATATGGTGTTTTTCACCGGCCTGAATCGAGAGGCCAAACCCGAGAGCAATCACTGCGGCAAGAGCCGTGAAACGCCTTAATCCGAAGATCATGGCAATATCCTGCTTTCGCTGATAATCCCCTCCCGGAATCGTCCTGATCCCAAATCGGGGAAAACATCCGTGTCAGTCGGCTCCCTCCGCGTTATCCTCAACGCAACAGGGCAGTCAATCCATTTTTTCACTTCAGGATTGTGCAGAGGATCAATCAAGGCAGACACTTGCCAGCCATGGCCTGTGCCTGACTCCATAAAGATCCCACAATCCACATGGCAATTGATCGGATAAGTCAAATAAAAAATTTGGCTAATTTTGCAAAAAGAGAGAAATTTCGTAACAAAGATAAAATAGGGGCTTTAGGTTGCCGTTTGACTGGATTCCAAATCAATTCATATTCTCCTGCAGAATTCGCTTGATTTCGGCCAGAGTGCGGGGGTCGTGTGTGCAGAAGTGATTCTGACCATGCAGCACAAGACTGCTCATCGTATTTTCGATATAACTGCTGGTAAATGGCACAAGCAAGTCTGTCGTGAGGTTCAGCGGTAAAACCGGCGTAGCATTGGCCTGTATGTTGTGTGAGACGACATAGGGCTCCTGCCGTAGATTGTTGGTCGCCTCCAGCAGAGGGCTTTCCGGGCTCTGGTTATCGATCGACGAAGGCACGCGATTGCGATACCAATCCGTAAACGCTTCGACCCCATTATTATTAACAATCTCATTATAAAACTGCTGTAACAATCGGCGCCTTGGTAAGATGCGCGATAGTGCGCGGGCTTCGATCTGATCAGCCAGCCGGCTGCCACGCATCGTTCCTGCCAGATAGATCACACGCCTGAATTCAGGCACCGGCTCGAAAAAAATGGCACGTTGGGCGGCTGTGCGCACTACGTCGGTCATGACCAGCGAATTCCATGGTCGGGTGAAGAGGGCTTTTTCGAATTGATCGTCGGAATGGCTTGTTAATATCCGCGCAATTGGTCCGCCAAGACTATGACCCAACACAACGGATTGATCCCAGGCAATGTCGGTGTGGGCTGGGTCATAATGTTGCCGCATCTGGCGAAACGCTTCGCGAATGACTTCACCATCCTGAAGGATCGTGTCGCCTGTCGTGTAATACACGATCATTGGTTGGTATCGCTTGCGCAGAACGGGGTCGGCATGCACGCTATTGACGATATCGGCCATAATTCTCGGGCTACAGCCCATGCCATGAATCATTACGAAAGGAATTCGGCCCGGCCGATGCGGATGAATCAGCGTCACCCCCTCTTCATCCGTCAGACTCGCCGGATCAAAAAGCCCCTGGCGTGCCTTATCGCGATAGCCACTGTGCGATAACAAATGGATGACCGGCGTTGTTAAATCCTTTGCCATTTGATAATTATGGCCAGCGAGAGCGATTTCGTCGGTCTCCAGAGGGTCCTTCAGTACAATCCGCAGTAAGCCGGAGTGATCTCCTTCAGAGGCAATAGGTTCGGCAATAGCCGTCACCGCAAATTTCCAGTGGGGCGGGTAAAATTCCTCGGGAATGATTTTCTCCCGCTCTTTTGGCCCCCGATATGCCACCAATGGCACGCCCAGGCCATGTTTGCGCAGTGGTTCTCGCACCATCACGGTCGTGAAATCTTCCGGAAACCAGAGTTCATCAACCTCAATATTTTCGATAAACCCCGGTTCAGAATCGATTTGCACGCCAATGGCGGCCAGCTTTTCCTGAGCCAATTGGGCTGAACGCCCGTTTCCAAACCCGACTGAACGCAATAAGCCCCTTAGAGATTTGTTGTAAACCTTTTTAAACAAACACGTTTCAGAACAACTGCCGAGTTCACACCCGCAGTTGCCCGAGGAGGCGATTGCGGCAGCAAGTGCGTCTCGATAGAGCGAAGCGGCTTCAGGCTGATGCAATACGCCAGCCAATTCGGCTTGTATCAGTAAATTCGCTGCCTGATGCGAGCCCTGGTTTTCGGTGTTCTGATTCTGGGGGCTCGAAACGGCGACTGATGGTGCGCTGATCAATCGGTTTGAGATGGCTCTTGGCCCCGGCATGATCTTGGGCTCGAAGAGGCAACCGGGCAAAAAAATGAGAAAAATCAGGGAGAAAAGCCCCTGACAGGCGAAGATCCGCAGAATTTTGAAAGCAGTCAATTTCATCCGCATTGCCACTTCGCGTTTATTCGATCCAGACCACACCACACTACTTATCGTCAAAATCAATTTTTTCATTAAAACTATCAGAGGGCGATGACATACGAATCTCGCTGAATTCATGCCCGACAGCGATCAGTAACTTGACCTATCTCAATTTTCGATATATTATGGATGAACTGTCGGAGAGATGGCTGAGTGGTCGAAAGCGACAGTTTGCTAAACTGTTGAACTGGGAAACTGGTTCCGCGGGTTCGAATCCCGCTCTCTCCGCTTAAATTATTGCCACATTTCGTTCGAGTTCGAGTGGGCTTGAACTCACTCGTCGGTAATCTGGTTGGTACAAATCCGCCGTACTCCCTAAGTTGGTCCCAGTTTTTTCGATCAATTTTCGCATTGGCCGAGTCGATCGATGGCTAATTCTGCCGCGTACGATTTGCTCTGGCAATTCGCACGGCCGAATTCATCCCAACTTCTTGGGAGATTGGCGAGATCGGTCGTTGACGTGCGATCCATGGCTGTTTAACATGCCTTTATCTTGGTTAGAGTATAACGAGTCCGGCTGGGGGGCATCCTCGTATGCGAATCATCTGGGTCAAAGCGTTCTGCTTTGCTATCTACTTCTCCCAGACCGGATTGGCGCAGGAATCAAAAGGCTCGCCGGATCGGACGTTGGCTTGGGTGACGGATGAGGCCAAAGCACCGAGAGTCACCTTTCGGACGTTCTACAGCAAGTCAATCGGCGGGAAAGTCAGTTATCACGTCTACACACCCACGGCCTACGACAAACCTGACACTCGCTTGCCGGTGCTCTATTGGTTACACGGAACCGAAGGCGGGATCGTCGGCGTTCGACCGATGGCCAAGCTATTCGACGATGCCATTCAAACAGACAAGATCCCTGCAATGATCGTGGTGTTCGTCAATGGGTTGCCTCGCCGTCTTTGGGCCGATTCGAAAAATGGGTCGGCACCAGTCGAGACGGTGTTCATCACCGAACTCATACCAGAGGTCGACAAAGCATTTCGTACCGTT
>JBILGL010000174.1:0-7848 GCA_044351075.1 Isosphaeraceae bacterium
TCTGTTCCAACTACAGTTATGAGACAGCCGAATATACCTGGAATTGTATTCGGAATTTCAAGGGTGGCACGGCGATTTTTACCATGCCATCGACGCCAGTGAAATGTGGCGGTGCGCCGCAGAAGATCATGTATCTGGCGGATGATGCGCTGAGACGTCAGGGGGTCAGAGACAAATCAAATATTGTTTATGTGACGCCTCAGAAGCAGATTTTTGCGATTGAGCGGTATCGTAAGACGCTTGAGCAGGTGATTGCCCGCAAGAATCTGGAAATTCAATATGGGCATGAATTAACGGCGATTGATGGAGCATCGCGAAAGGCTGTTATTATTGACAAGACCACTGGATCATCAAATGAAGTTGTATTTGAAATGATTCACGTAACGCCACCGATGGGACCGATGGACGTGGTGAAAAACAGCGAGCTGGCTGATGAGCAGGGTTGGCTGGGGGTGGATAAATATACAATGCAATCGACAAAATTCGCCAATGTTTTCGGACTTGGTGATTGCATTAATGCGCCCTGTGCCAAAACAGGTGCAGCGATACGCAAACAGGCGCCGGTTGTGGTTGAAAATCTGCTGGCACAAATGCAATCGAAACCGCTTGATGCGAAATATAATGGTTATGGAAGTTGTCCGCTGGTGACGGGTTATGGACGACTGGTGCTGGCTGAGTTTGGATATGACGGCTCGATTCTGGAGAGTTTTCCGATTGATCAGTCAAAAGAACGATGGAGCATGTATCAGCTCAAGCGTCATTTATTGCCGCAACTGTATTGGAATGGGATGTTAAGAGGGCGTGCCTGATTTGCTGATTCAAAATTTTTAAATGGAATCAGGTGGGCCTTATTGCCTGATTCCATTTTAATTGCCTGATTTCATTTTGTTTTTTCATCAGGTATTATTATTGATTTGATAGATCTGCAAAAATTGTTGAATTGAATTTAAACTCAATTCAGAGAGAAAACCGGAGTTGACATGACCTTTGGGAATTTTCACAGTCCACATTAATATAAACAAGGCTAACCCGAAGCGCTAGCGAGGGATAAGAAATAGGACAGAATGCTCAGAATAATGCCCTCGCTTGCGCTCTTTGAAGTTGCGCTTTTTGAGGAATCTGTTTTTTTTTGCGGCTCCAGAGGAGCTGTCTATGAATAGTTATGGCCTCCGGCCATAGATAAGAATAGGCATTGTATTATTGGGCTCCAGAGGAGCTGGCTATGAATAGTTATGGCCTCCGGCCATATAAAACACCGATCTTTTTTTGATTTTCCTTAACGGATCAGATTGCCGCAAATCCTGGTACTTCGGCAAAACGACAATTCAAAAAGCGCAACTTCAAAGCTTGCGCTTCGGGTTAGCCTGCTTTCGTGGAATTGCGGCCAAAAAGCAGCAAAGAGAAAGAAATATCCGGTTTTCTGAATGAACGGAATTAAGTAATGAAATAAATGTGGGATTTCTCCTCTGAGTCATCAGTGTGTTGAAAAAAATTCAGATATTGTTTCTGGTAATCATTGTTTGATTAGGCACGCTAACAGTGCTATATTAAGTTATTGATCAATTGACATCAGGAATTTTGGAAAATTCGACGATGCATGCGCCAGAATATGAAAAGATGTATCGGGTAGAGGATCGCGATTGGTGGTTTGTGAGCCGTCGTGAGCTTGTTCTGAGTCATTTGAAAAGGCATGTGAGCGTTAAAAACCCAATTATTCTTGATATTGGATGTGGTACGGGCGCAACAGCAAAGTTGCTCAATGGCCATGGTCAGGTGGTTGGTGTTGATTTTTCGCAACTGGCATTACAGGCATGTGAGAAGCGTGGAATTGAAAATCTTGTAAAGGGTTCTGCGACTTCAATTCCGCTTGCTGACGGGTCGGTGGATTTAATTGTTGCGACAGATATCCTTGAGCATCTGGACCGTGATGATGCGGCCCTGATTGAATTTCAACGTGTATTAAAAAAAGGTGGGATGGCAATTATTTCAGTGCCTGCGTATGAGTTTCTCTGGAGTGACCACGACGAGGCATTGATGCACAGGCGTCGATATACGGCGAGTATGCTGGGAAATCGGATCCGGGCAGCCGGTCTGGGGCTGAGGTATCATGGCTATGCACTTTCGCTCTTATTTCCGCTGGCATTAATGCGGCTTTTCAAGAAAAAGAGGGCGGAAAATGAAGTGCCTGAAGCGCAACATGTTGATTTACCGGCCTGGGCAAATCAGATGCTGATTCGATTTCAGCGATTTGAGAATTTCATTTTTCGGCGAAGATCACTTCCCTGGGGCCTGAGTGTCATATCGGTTGTGGAAAAGCAGTCCTAGGAATCAGGATAGAAATGGTTGCTGGAAATTGAACAGAGATCCAGCCAAAATAAATTAAACTGAAATTGATGGAGGTGGGATAGAAATGTCAGAAATCAAGCTGAATGATGAAGTGACGACGGCCGTTGTCATTCCCTGTTATAATGAGTCTAAGCGGCTTCAGGTTGAACATTTTATGGATTTTATTGAAACACATGAGAATATTGCATTTCTGTTTGTGAATGATGGGAGTCAGGATAATACAATTGAAATATTAAATCGACTTTCAGAGCACCGATCCGGCAGAATTTCAGCACTCGACTTGAAAAATAATCAGGGCAAGGCGGAAGCAGTTCGGCAGGGAATGCTGCATGCCTTTGATTCAGGGTTTCAATATGCGGGTTATCTTGATGCCGATCTGGCGACACCACTTGAGTCGATCATTGAATTTGAAAAGCTGCTGAATCGAATGCCGGAAGTCTGGATGGTGATTGGCTCGCGAGTGCAACTGCTTGGCCGTGAGATCAGGCGTAAGAAAACCAGGCATTATCTTGGCAGAATTTTCGCGACGGTTGTTTCAATTCTATTGAAACTGCCGGTCTATGATACGCAATGTGGCGCGAAATTCTTTCGTAATAATGCTGCGACTCGATCTGTATTTCAAAGAAAATTCGTTTCCCGATGGATTTTCGATGTGGAGATCATTAAGCATATCAGGAGCATTCAGGTTTCAAATCAAAACAGCATTCCTGCAAAACGTATTTACGAGATGCCGCTTGATAAATGGCAGGATATTGCTGGATCAAAACTCAAGCCGAGGGATTTTCTGAAGGCATTTATCGAATTATTTCAAATCACGAGGCTGGACCTTACCGGCGAGCCCGTTGAAATTGAGTCATTCTGTATGAATTGTCAGTGAAATAATCTGTAAGGCCCGGTCTGTGCCTGCGATCTCTTGATTGCATTCGAGACACAGGAAAATTATAATTATCTATGATCAGCCGAAAGACTGATTTGTGCTGGTAGTGAGGTTGTGGGCGGCGGGGCATGGTTTGGAATTGGAATAATACAATCGCTCTTGTGAGGTAATGACTTCGGTCAGATTGTCAGCCATTTTCCTGAACAGGTATTTCAAGGCAACGATCGAAATTCTCTGTTTTCGGTGAATCAAAATTGCGATGATTGAAATATAGAAACAAACAAAGGAAGCCAGAGGCATAGCTGCAGGTCATGAATGATCAAAAAAAACCAATAATCCTTCATGTAATTCAAACGCTTGGGCCCGGCGGCGCAGAGCGCCTTTTAGTGACATATCTTTCGCAACAGGTCTTGAAAGATGCATTTCAACATATTGTTGCACTTACGGATATTAAAGACATAAATGATAACTATCGTGGAACTTTTTTGGTTAAAGCCCTTAAGCAAGAGGGTGTTGAGGTGATTGGTATTGGTTCACCAGGACCGCGACATTTGTTAAGGTCAATTCTAAGCTTAAAACAATTAATGAAAAGTCGTCATGTCAATCTTGTGCATTCGCAGTTGATCTGGTCAAATGTTGCAGCCAGAATTGCAGCCCGAATTGCAAACGTTCCGATTATTACTTCATTTCAGAACGCAGATTACGATCCACAGGTTATGGCTAGTTTTAAAGCACCAAGATGGAAGCAGAATTTAATAAAATGGCTGGATGGATGGACGGCGAGAAATTGCGATTCGATTTCTGTTGCAGTAAGTAGATACGTTGCCAAACATGTAGAAAAACGGCTTCGAATTGATCCCGCAAGGCTTGAAATCATCTGTAATTCGGTTGATACTTCCAATATCCAACCCGACAATGCAACACCGCGACTGAAAATGCGAGAGGAACTTGGATTATCACCCGATGCGAAGATGATACTAAGTGTTGGTCGAGTGACAGATCAAAAAGCATTTATTGAACTGGTTGATGCTTTTGATATGGTTTGTAACGAATTACCTGCCGACAAATTAAATCTGGTTATTGTAGGTGCGATGGTCGATCAACGATATTGCGAACAATTAAATTCTAAGATTGCTGGATTGAATTCAAAGAATCAGATATTTCTTGTTGGTGCAAGGTCGGATATTGGAAATTGGCTTGCTGCAGCCGATGTTTTTGCATTTCCCACCAAGTTTGAGGGCCTGCCGGTTGCATTGGTTGAAGCTATGTCTGTGGGCTTGCCCTGTGTTGCGACGAATGTCGGTCCTATTCCAGAATTGATCGAAGATGAAAAAACAGGCCTGCTTGTTTCATCAAATAAAAAGGACGAATTGGCCCCTGCCTTGAAGCGGTTGATCATAGAAGAACCTTTTGCAAAATCACTTGGACAGGCAGCAAGCCGATTGATTCGATCAGAATTTACTGCAACCGAAAAAGCCCAGCAATTCTACGAGCTTTATTCCCGAGTCATGAAAAAAGAAATTCTTTCAAGATAGATTTCAATTCATCAAGCAGATGCGGCCAATTTGCGAGGCACCAGCCGACCAGCGATTTCATTTGAATCGTTATCGTCAATCTTTTCCTCATGATATTCTGCGTCGGTATTGACGCACCAGGGGTCGAAAGGCCCCTGCCCCATGATATTCCGGGCTGATAGTAAAGCCGTCATCATGGAATGATCCTGATTATTGTATTTGTGCATTCCATTTCGGCCAGCAACCTGCAAATTATCGAAATTTGAGAGCCATCGGCGAATGATCTTGACATTCTGCTGATATTCATCGTCGTAAACCGGATAGGCTTTGGGCATTCGCACGACGCAGCCATCAATGATTTTTGAATCATTGACCAGCCCAATTTGTGCAATTTCTTTTTTGCCGAGGGCGATTAATTGTTCGTCAGACATGCTCCAGAGGCCATCGCCTTCAAAGCAGAAATATTCGAGCCCAAGGCTTGATTTCGTCTGGTCAGGCACCATGAATGGCGACCAGTTTTTGAAATTCTGGACCCGGCCCAGTTTCACTTCAGGGTCGTGCACATAAATCCAAGTGTCGGGAAATGTTTCCGCCTGATCGGCAATTAATACAACTGTGAGAAAATCTCTATATTTCAAGGCATTTGCAGCCTGCTGCACTTCATCGGGCGCAGCGGGGCACATCGATTGAATTAAGTTGCGCAGAGGCAGAGTTGAAATGAAATTGCGCCCAGTGTGGCGGGTTTCATTTCCCTGGCTGTCGCGGCAAATAAATGCGGAAATGCGGCTGCCATCGTGCTCTATGCGAATGACGCGCGAATCCATGGCCACCTGATTGCCACCCCGGCGAATATGATCGCGGGCTGATTCCCACATCTGCCCGGGACCATATTTCGGGTAATGAAATTCATCAATCAGGGTTTTAATGACTTTGTTTTGACCCGGTTTTCTTAACGACTTGAAAAGCACGCTGGTGACAGCATTAACAAGTGAGAGACCTTTGATGCGCTGGGCGGCCCAGTCCGCAGAGATTTCAGAGGTCGGCATGCCCCAGACTTTTTCGGTGTAAGCTTTGAAAAAGGTTTCAAAAAGCTTGCGGCCGAAGCGATTGACGACCCAGTCTTCAAAACTTTTTTCATTCTTTATCGGCAGCAATCTTGCCTTGAAATAACTCAGAAGAATTGCTGCCGAACGCACTGGCCCAAGCTTGAGGAAGGCATCAACCGGCTTGAGCGGATAGTCAAAGAATTTACGATTGTAGTAAATCCGGCTGAGTCTGGGCCGCTTGATGAAATGGTCGCCCAGAATTTCATTCCAGAGGGCATTGACTTCATCTGACTTCGAAAAAAATCGGTGGCCCCCGATGTCAAATCGATAGCCTTTGTAGCTGTCTGTTCGGCTGATGCCGCCGACGAGCTCTTTTTCAGACTCCAGAACTGTACACGTAAAGCCTTTGCGTGTAAGTTCATAGGCAGCAGTTAATCCGGCTGGTCCGCCACCGGCAATCACCGTATTTCCACTTAACGGCTGAGTAAAAACCGTGTGCGGTGGCTTGGGATGACGATGCGTTTCGACGTAATTCTGAATGCCGCGATTGCCAGCCTTGGCTTCCATGGTGCAGCTCTCATGTTGTGAATCCATTCAGTGGTTTTACCCATCCTGGGAAAACCTTTAGTGGAATCTATGCGAATCGGCAAATCTTGTCGAGTGCATTTTTTCTTTTTTTTGCCAGATTCATTTTGATCTGGAGTTGGCTGCAAAATAACGGGTCAATTTCATTAATATCTTATGTAGTAATAGATTGTCTTGAGAGTTTCGCTGAAATAAGTGACCAGGCCTTCGTCTGACTGATACCAGTTTGTTTCGTCAATGAATGGCTGGCGCGCTGCGGCGAAGGAGAGACTTATCCCTGAGCCGGCAAAGACTTTCTGGAAAATCCAGCGGCTTCTGCGCGTATGAAACGACGATGTGACGACAAGCAGGCTTTTCATACCATTTTTTTCGGCATATTCGCGATAAAATCGGGCCTCTTCTTCCGTGCTGGTCACTATGCCTCTGATTTTGATGAGATTCTCACGCGGAACGCCGGCACGCTCAACCATAATCTGGGCTAATTGGCTTTCAAGACTTCCATAGAGCATATCTTCTGGGTAGTCAACGATTAAGACCACCGGAGCAAAGCCACGCTGATAGAGCTCTGCCGCTCGCAGGGGACGGACGCGAAAGTCGCCAAGAAGAATGCAGATTGCGTCGGATTTTTCGGGGTTATTGACCCGAAAGCTCATGGCATATCGAGTCAGTAGCGGAGGAGCCCAGAAAGGGGCGCTGGCGAAAGTGATTCCGAGAATGGCAAAAACAATCAAAACCCGACGCAACCATTTACGGCTACGCTTTTTCGATGCGATTGGCATAACACTTGTTTGGGGCATGATCGTTTATACCCTGCACAGCGGGCAGAGGGCTGACAGGTATATACAACTTATTGATATACAATAAGTTATCAGCTTTCTAGCGCGCGTTTTTCACGATAGGCGAGATCGAGGTCGTGCTCGACCATCATCTTGACCAGCCCCTTGAAATCGACTTCGGGAACCCAGCCGAGCTCTGCCTTAGCTTTTGACGCATCTCCAAGGAGGATATCGACTTCTGCAGGACGCATGAATTTCTGGTCGAATTTCACATGGTCCTGCCAATTGAGGTCGAGCATGCCGAAAGCGATTTCCAGAAACTCTTTCACCGAATGGGTTTCGCCTGTGGCCACGATGAAATCCTGCGGCTTATCCTGCTGAAGCATCAGCCACATGGCTTTGACGTAGTCGCCGGCGAAGCCCCAGTCGCGACAGGCGTCGAGATTGCCCATCACCAAGTCCTTTTGCAGCCCGGCTTTAATGCGACCAGCGGCGAGCGTGATCTTGCGTGTGACGAAGGTTTCGCCACGCCTTGGCGATTCATGGTTAAAGAGAATGCCCGAGCAGGCATACATGTTATAGGATTCGCGATAATTGATCGTCTGCCAGTGGGCATAAAGCTTGGCGCAGGCATAGGGGCTACGCGGGTGAAAAGGAGTGGATGGGCCCTGCGGCGCAGGGGCTGCACCAAACATTTCAGAACT
>JBILGL010000176.1:0-7812 GCA_044351075.1 Isosphaeraceae bacterium
GAAATAATTTCGACAGAAATTCAACAATAACAGCCATTGGCAATAATATTACGCTCTACAATTCCAATACAACTTTGCTTGCAAATATAACTGCGGTCAATCTTTTTGTTAATTCACCACTAGGCTTGATTATGCAATCAAACCAATCCAGGCTGTCCATTTCTGATGGTGCTAACTTTATTGCATTAAGTGAGATAGACTTAACAAAAACCAATAATTTATTTAATAATGTATCACTCTTTGGATCAAATGCAAACATATCAACGCCTAATAATATTTATTTGAACAGGATTGGTCTTACTGGTAACCTGACCATTCAAAATGCAAATTCTATTACGGTTAATTCATCGAATTTCTCTGTCCCAATACTCAATATAAATAGCAGTCTATTATCAATAAATACTTTTTTAAACTCTAATATCACATTATTGAATTCAAATCTTATTGCTGGAACAAGTTCAAATATCACAGGTAATGTCACTATTGATAGAGGATTAATCGTATCTAATGGCACTTTCTCCAGCTTAATTCTTAATAATGCGGTACTTAATACAATCGGTAGTGGTATGCTTGTAAATAGTATGATCAGTTTCAATTCAAACTCAAGCTGGATTGCCTGTGGAACAAGTTATTCAGACTTTAGCTCAATACGTACGAACCAGATTTCTATCGCAAATGATACACAATTATATCTGTATTTACCTAGTGTGATCGATTATTCCAGAAAATTAACTTTAATTCAAAATAATAGCAACATACCGCTTAGTGGAAACTTTATTGGTTTAGCTAATGGGTCATTGCTGAATACGATTGGTAGTTTTTCATCGACATTAAAGATAAATTATAAATCTGGTACAAATCTGAATAATCTACAGCTTACTGTTGCAACAGGTAGAATAAACGTCCTTACGCCCAATATTACGACACAATCCAATACCTCATTCCCGACTGGTTTTCAATTTAGGATTATCGGTGGGGCATCAAATTCAACTGGTATTGCTAATGTACCTTTCACAATAACTTTTCCATCTTCTACACTGAACCGCAGCGTCGCATCTGCCAGATTTGATCCCGTGAATCAGAATAATACGACAATATCTGTTGTTTCAGATTCTAATGGAAATGTATCTTTGCCTATATGGGCTGGTAATCACCCTGGCCCATTTCAGGCAAAAATTGTTCAGTCTGATGATCCATCTGTCTATAGTAATCCTTATCTTGGCGTCATAGGTCTTTCAGTTCAACGCCAATCATTGAATCGCTCTTTTGTTAGATATTTAGATATTGTAATCGATTCGAACGATCATTCCAATTATTCAACAGTCTCTCAATTCCTTTCCAACTTTAAAATGTCAAAAGTTGAATCAGCTGGATTTTCTGGTGGATCAAATATCAGTGATAATACAAATTATTTCAATAATATAACTGGAATTTATAAAAATCCAGTTGGCTTTTCAATTGACTTTGGTCCGAATGGACTCTCTAATGTTCCATCATCTACTATTGCAGATGGTGTTTACATGATTTCTAATGTTAATTCGAATATTTCCAATTTTATTTCATATACTTTTCATCGCTTACTTGGCGATACTAATGGTGATGGCTTGGTTGATGCAAGAGATACGAATCTAGTTCAAAGTGTTCTTATTTCAAATGCATGGCGTTATCAGTCAGGCTTTAATTGCAGGTTTGATGATCTTAATCCGGGAAATACAGATCTTTTGCCTGTTGCCAGTACATGCTGGGTTGGTGATACCAACGGTGACGGTAAGATTAATGCGCTCGACCTTAATATTACAGCTTTCAATCGTGGTAGAAGAGTTAGCTATAGAAATGGAAGACGCATTACGTAAAAAAATATCTCATCCCTTTACTCGAGCATCAGATTTAATTTTCTGCTGATCGATTCAATCAAAATTTCAAGACAGCCCGGCGAAGTGGCTGCAATCACATCCTGATAGATACCATAACCAAAGGATGAGGCAGCAGGAATATAACCCGGTTGCCAGTCATTTGTGAGTGTGCTGATCATTACTGGTCTCGGTGCAAACCTTTTACGTAGTTCCAGCTGAAATACCTGGTAAAGTTCGCCCGGTGTAAATAACCAAATGCAATCGCCAGCGAGACCGATGCGAGTACGGAGCGGATAAAATCGTCCGGTAACTAGTACATTTAAGCGAGTCAATTGTCGTGTCCGCTGCTCAACTTCTGCCCTGCAGTGTCTCGTTCTTGGTTCATCACCCGCTGATCGTGCGATCGTTTCTTCTTTAAGCCAAAAATCACGTTCTTCTGTTGTACTTTCGATAGTCGGCAAATCGTGCCGATACGGTAATTCAATTACCAGGTCTTCCCATCGCCACTGCTCTGCTTTTTCATTCTCATCCTGATTAAAACCAAGATCTTTCCATGTGCCAATAAGTGTGCCGGATACCACTGCCCCGTTATAATGAAATGAAGTGCACGGCGGTGGAGTATTCGCTATGGCTGAAAGGGCCGCAAAGCCCACCTTTCGTCCATTTCTGTCTGCTACAACCGTATCGCCCACAAATCCTTCGCGTGGCCCCAAATCGCCTGAGGCTCCCTGTAAAAATAAAGTAATTCCGCCTTCATTGGCTTCAAGCACTTCACGCATCGATCCTACCCAGTCAGGGCTGATCAGGGTATTATCCCATGCAAGTGTCGTGGGGTGACAGGCATAATTAACTATCGTGCCCAATCGTTTGCCGGACTCATTGATCACAGAGCCAATCAGCAATGTATCATCGGCCAGGCCCTCAGGATTATATCCGCAGACGTATCTACCCATTGAATTATCAAAATAGTCGCGATGCGCTGCCAGATTACATCGCCCATGACTATAGACAATCGAAGCTGTTTCAACTTTTTTCTGTGCATCAACCGCCAGACTGCGAAGCTCGCTCACCAGCCTGTCAAGGTATGGTCCGATCAGTTCGCCGCCTGGTAATTGACTTCGGCTACGCGACATCCAGCCTGACCCGTGCGTATGTGTGAGCGTGACCAGAATAGAATCATATCCAACACCAGTCGATTCCTTAATTGCATTTCGAATAGCTGAGATCTCAGCCGTATCCAGAATGCAATGATCAAGCGAAATAACAATCTGTGCGGTTGAAATCCCGCCATTGGCGGATTCCAGCCAAAATAAGGTGGCTTCAAGTGGTCGATGAACACCGGTTGCCTGGTCGAGTAGGGCGGCCCCCCACATGCGATGATAAATACCAATCGGTGGGGTTATGTCACATCGCACAAAAGCTGCACGGCAGCGTGTATTCGGTGTATGAGTCATTTTCATGTGTCAGTCGCCTGTCAGAGTTCCTCTGGGGTTCAGTAGTGCCCAGCATATTGCATCAATAGCCATGATCGCGGCGAAGAAAAAAAGCATCAGATTCCAATTGCCGGAGAAGTTTACCAGCCAGCCGGCCGAAAGCGGAAAAAGGGCGGCGCCCAGATTCCCGCACATGTTCATCGTTCCAAAGACTGTGGCTACCTGCGAACCGCCAAAGCTGATCGCCACCGTATAACCGCTTACTCCACCAAACGATGCCGAAAATGCACCAATTGAAATCAGTGCAATACTGGTATTGATATCGACTACAAAATATGAAGCGATAATAAGAATTGAACAGGTAGCCATACCGACTACTGCAATTCCCTGTCGAGCCATTCGAGGATTGTTTGTTTGTTGTAGAATCCAGTCAGAGCAAAATCCACCGGTCAGACTGCCGATCACACCGCCAATTCCAGCAATCGTCGTCATCAGGCCCGAACCGGCAAGTGAGACACCCCTGGTTTCCTGCAGAAATGTCGGAAACCAGGTTAGAAAAAAGACCATACCTGCAGCCCTGAAAAACTGCTGGGCACAAAGAAGCAGCAGTGATCTGCTTTGAAACATAGCCGACCACCGAATCGATTGCTTTTTATTCGTTATTGCATTGGTATTCGATAATGCAAATGGAGGCAAAACAGTTAAAAATGTAATTGCCCAGAATAAGCCTGGGATGGAAAACAGCCCTAGCAAAAGCTGCCATCGAAAAAATCCTGTATTTTCTGATAATTGCTGCAGTTGATTTAGGCAGAATGAGGCCAGCAGTGGGGCAGTGGCCCCGCCAATCATCATGCCACTTGCAAGAAAACCTGTGGCCCGAGCCCGTTGATGATCTTCAAATAATTGACCTAATGCTTTTGCTGCACAGGGAAAAGCACCTGCCTGTGCTGCGCCCATCAGGCCCCAAATCAAGACCAAAGAAATGAAACTTTGCGCAAAGGCAGCGGCTAAAGTCGCAAGCGACCAGATGATCGCCAACATCGCTACAGCTCTCCGGCTTCCAACTCTGTCGGCCAGAAATCCGCCCGGAAGCTGCATCAGAGCATATGAAAAATACCAGACAGATTGAACCAGCCCCATCTGTCCGGCAACGTTATGAAATTGCAGATCAGTTGCAATTTCTTTGGCAGGAACGCTGAGTGCAGCTCTTTGAATATAAGCAATGGCAGCCATCATACAGAGCATCGCCAGGACTCTGTATTTCAATCGGTTGTCAATATTAATTAAATCATCATACGGATTCATGTCGTTGTATTTTCATATTCTGATTAACCAATTTTCGCTTATTCATTTTTCAGAATACGCTGAAGTTGTTCATAAAGTCGATCAACTTCTCTGGCCGTCTCCGCATCGAGCGACCATGAATAAGGGGTTCGTCGTCTGTCAGATTTCCATAGTCCTCTTTTCACCATCAGATATTTCTCAATCGCCAGAAACCCATCCAGACCAGCCTGAAGCTCAAGCACGACAATCGCACAGATCGGATAGTAAATCGCATAGGCCCGGGCTTCTTCCCCACTCTTTAACGCTTTCCATAATGCAACGATTGCATCCAGCAGATCAACGCCTGGCATGGTGCCGGAAATGCCCCGGCGGTAGCTATCGATTAAAAGAAACCCGCCCGAACCCTCAAAAATCCGAGCTTTGCCATGAGTTGCATCTCTCAGTGATGAAAGATTCGGACCGATGGGCGATGCCTCAGGTTTAAATACAATTTTATCTGGCCCATATTGATCAAGGAGGCAGGTATATACCGATATTGGAATGGCCGAACCAACATAGCTTGATGCATCCTGCACAATCACAGGAATTTGAATGCCATCAGCAATTGTACGATAATAATCGAGTGCTGATTCGGCTGAAAGTCGTGTCGAAAGAGGCGGTGCGGCCATCACGCCATCGCAGCCGGCTGATTCAGCGATACGGGCATATTCCAGTGCCTGTCTCCCACTTTCCGCCCCGACTGCTGCAAAGACACAACCACGTCCATTGCTGAAGCCGACCATTTTTTCGGTAAGCGTCTTTCGCTCGTTGTATGTCAGTCTCAGAATTTCTGAGACCATACCAGTCCCAAAACCGTCTGCTCCGGTCTGATAGAGCCAGTCAATTTCAATCTGAAGCTCACCGTAGTCAATCTGGTAATTGCTGTCAAAAGGTGTGTGGATGATTGGCAGTACATCAGACAATACACGGGGCATAGTATCTTGTTTCCATGGAAATGAGTAGTGTTCACCAATCGCCGACGGCACCGTCCCTGTAAAACACTCGCTGGAGAATTTCCTGCTCAAAAGGATGTTTTCGGACTTCTTCTTCGTTGATTGTTACTCCCAGCCCCGGCTTCTGATTCGGGCGGACGGTACGGGTTAATGTATCGAGCTCGAAACCTTCATCTACAACGTCATACCGCCACGGTACATCGCTGTGAACCGATTCACAGATAATGTAATTCGGCTGAGAAAATCCAAATTCAATGGAGGCCGCCGTGCTGACTGGCCCCTGTGGGTTGTGTGGGGCCAGCGCGATACGGTAGGCATCCGCCAGTGCGGCGATACGTCTAGCTTCCGTGAAACCTCCGCAGTGTGTAATATCCATCTGACAGACTTCGCAGCCACGAGCAGCAAAAAGGTCGCGAAACGCTGCAAGATGCGTCAGTCGTTCGCCAGTTGCAATCGGAGTTGAAACTGCGGTATTAATTGCGGCAAGACCTTCAATGCTCTCAGGCCAGCAGGGTTCTTCAAAAAAGTAGAGGCCGTATGGCTCGAGTGCCTTGGCAAATTGTAAACCCATTGCCGGCGAAGGACGGGCATGGCAATCAACCATAATATCAATTTCATTTCCTACCGCGTCTCTCATGGCAGCCACACTAGCCTCAGCGGCTCGAATCGGTTTCAGTCCTTCAATCGGCATCGTGGGTGGCACTGCCATCGATTTAAATGCTGAAAAACCATCGGCAACCGCTTTTCGGGCAAGGTCGGCAAATTGATGGGCATTATCAACAGGGGTTTCGTAAAACCGCTCCATATCGCCACCACCGAGATGGCAATAGAGACGGATAAAATCCCGCACTGGGCCGCCCCAAAGTTTGTGGCAGGGTACTGAATGAATTTTTCCAATTATATCCCATAATGCAATATCAATTCCAGAAATGGCGGTTGAACGCACAATACCGCTACCGTGCCAGAAATGCTGCCGCCACATCATCTGCCAGAGATGCTCGACTCGCGACGGGTCTTCCCCGATAATCAGCTGGGCAATATCATCAATTGCACCGACGACCGCTCGCGTGTGCCATTCCAGTGTTGCCTCGCCCCAACCCCAGAGGCCAGGCTGGTCGGTAAGCACTTTTACGAAAATCCAGTTTCGCATTCTAGCATGGCAGACAAAAGTTTCAATACCGGTGATTTTCATTTTCGGCTGCATTTCAATTTCTTGCGATTATTTCGAAATTTGTTGTCACTTCCCAGGATGCCTGATGCCCAATAATTTCAGGCTATCGCGATGAATCATCGCTTCGATCTGATGTTCATTGAGACGGGGCAGGGCAGTGCCTTCGAGCATTTTATTGAGGTTTCTCAGGCCGCTGATAGTAGCATCAACTGTTGTAAACGGATAATCAGTGCCAAAAAGTAGTTTATCCCAGATTCCATATTCCTGCACCAGCATCAGGCTATTGTAAAATTGCCAGGGTCGATAATGTAATGCACTGATATCAGCATAGACATTAGGGTGCTTGCGTGCGGTGACAATACACTCGCCTTCATACGGATGACCGATGTGAGCCATAATGATTTTTACTTCGGGAAATCGCGCAGCGACTTTGTCAATATGCCTTGGCAATGTGCATTCCAGAGGTGCCTGGGCAATAAAGGTTGTGCCGGTGTGCAACAGTACAGGCAGTTCATGCTTGGCGGCATATTGCCAAAGTGTGTCCAGTCGCTCGTCGTCGGGCCTGAAACCGGCATACATTGGCAATAGCTTAATGCCGGCCATGCCAAGTTCCTGATGTCCAGATTGCATTTCGTTTTCCCAGCCGGGCTGGGTTGGGTCAATTGAGAGAAAGCCGATGAGCCGGTTTGGATCCTGTGCCACATAGTCGGCCACGTAACGGTCATCCACCCAGAGGCCGCTAAGATATGCTTTTCCGCCAAATACGACAGTCACATCGCATTCGGAAGCAGTTCGTCTATACTCCTCGAATTTAACAGAGAGGTCAACTTCCACACCGGCCCGGGCTCGGCGGGCCTGATTGCGAAAATCGTCGCTGAAGTGTTCAGGATATGCCCAGGCATGGCTGTGAATGTCAATAATCATACGTTCGGCTCTTCTTTTGAAACGAAACCCTCATTTTATTCCCGGCCCTTTATGCCTTAGCTGCTGGTGTGCCAAGATCTCTCTGAATTTCATTCAGATGATATCCAAAACCGGGGCCAGTTATGGTGGATAAATCGAGTACGCCGGCACGACGA
>JBILGL010000296.1:0-5664 GCA_044351075.1 Isosphaeraceae bacterium
TTCCATTCGGGCCAACCCCGCCCGCCAGCAGCATGCGTGCGTATTTGCTCACATCTTCCAGCGAGCTGAATAGCCCGGCATGGCCTGCTACGCCACCCAGAGCCCGCGAACGAGGGTCGTGCACCTGCCCCCAGGCCATTTCGCCACCCACAGGCTCTGTCGGGGCTGTGCGTGCACGCTTCGAGTCGGGCAGGGGGGCATTGACAGGGGCAAAACCACTGTCATTCATGCCCAGAGGCTTGAAAATTCGTTCCTGCGTAAATGCGTCAAGTGTCTGGCCACTCACCTTCTCCACAATTCGCCCAAGTGTAATGAAACCAACATCGCTGTAGCGAAACAATTCGCCTGGCGGACCCACCAGATCAAGATTCGCCAGCTTTTTCCAGGCCTCGTCAGGCCCGTTTTTATAATCGTTAATACTGTTGTCAGGGATGAATCCGGCACGATGCCGCAGCAGTTGATCAATTGTGATCGAACCCTTCCCGTGATTATCCCAGTCCGGCAGAAATTTCCGCACCGGGTCGGTCAGCCTCAATTTGCCTTCTTCTATGAGTATCATCGCCGCCGTGGCCGTAGCCATCGGCTTCGTCAGGCTCGCCATATCAAAAATCGCGTCAACCTGCATCGGCTCGACCGCCGGTATGCGTTTGCGGTCACCATAAGCTTTCACAAATGCAATTTCATTTCCGCGGCCAATCAGAACCACCGCACCGGGAATGCGCCCACTTTTTATTTCATCTGCCACTATTGCATCGATTTGTGCCAGCCGTGATGCATCAAGTCCGGCAGCAGCCGGATTTGGCTCACGGATGCCAGCGTGGGCCTGAAATGCAATCGAGATCAGTGCTAATGCGGAAAAGATCAATTTCATTTGTTTAAACCATCGGATGATGCCATTTTTGAAGAATCCATCTCCAGAATTGTGAAAAATAGCCCGGTCAGAATGACCGTTGATGAGCCGACCAACGCAAACCAGGGCCATGCAGTTGAAGTCCCGAATTTCACAAATGAAACCGCTGCCAGACCGCAAATCATGCCGCAAAGTGCCGCTCGCGGGCCAACACTTTTGAACCCCAGCCCCAGGCAGAAAATGCCAAGAATGATTCCGGTCACAAACGACGCAATCGCCAGCGCATTATTCACCACACTCTCCTGCAGGCCCGTCGCCCCCCAGGCCACTCCCATCTGCAAAAGACCAAATACAATCGTCATACTGCGTGAAATCAAGATCCAGCGATCTTCTGCGACTCTCTGACCACAGACCGGCTGGAGAAAGTCCCTGACAAGTGCTGAAGAGCTTGCCGAAAGTGAGCTGGAAAGCGTGCTCATTGCAGCGGCCAGGAGTGCTGAAACCACCAGGCCCAGCACACCCACTGGCAGATTTCCCACAATAAAATGTACAAAAACAGCGTCGCCTTTCAGTCCGGCCCCGTCCGCCACGTGCTGGCTTCTCACCCAGAGAGCGACACCAATCGCCAGAAAAAGTGCGAATTGCAGGAAGACCACGATTCCGCTGGTGACGAGCGCAATTCCCGCCTGTTTTTGCGATCGTGCTGAAAGATAACGCTGGACCATCATCTGATCGGCCCCGTGTGTCGCCATGTTCAGTATCATTCCACCGCCAACACCTGCCCAGAATGTAAATGGTTGAGTTAAATCCCACTGAAAATTCCACATCTTAAATTTATCAGCCGAATTTCCTTCTGAAATATAAGCCTGCCAGCCGCCGGGAATATCACCCACGATGAGATAAAATGCAACCAGGGCACCGAGAATGTAAATGAAAAATTGCGCGACATCTGTCCAGATTACAGCCGACATACCTCCCAGGTAAGTATAAACAATCGTTGCAGTGCCCATAATCGCAATGGCCAGTGGCATAGTCAGGTGGTGATCGCCTGCGATCAGCCCCGACTGCACGAGCAGTTGTTCAATGACCTTGGCAGCCAGAAAGAGCCTGAGGCCGTCGCCCAGCGTTCGTGTGATCAGAAACATGCCGCTGGCCAGCGTCTTAACTTCTGCCCCAAAGCGAGTTTGCAGTACCTCATAGGCGGAAATGATTGATTGCCGAAAATAGGCAGGAAGAAGAAAAATGGAGACGAGAATTCGACCGAAAATATAGCCAACGGCGAGTTGCAGATAATTGAAATTGCCGCCGTAAGCCACCCCCGGAACACTTAAAAATGTGGCTGAGCTGGTCTCTGTCGCCACAATTGAAATCATCACAGCCCAGGTCGGCACATCCGACTCACTCAGAAAATAACCCTTTAATCCCTTCGCGCCTCTACCTGCACGTGCCCCGAGAACGAGACACATGATGATATAAGCAATCACGACAATAATATCAACGATGCTCATCAGTCAGGCCGGTGGTTGATTTTGAGAGCAAATTCTGGGAAAGCTCACGCCATTTTCAAATCATAATCAATCGTCAGAACAATGTCGAGCATTCTCAGCGATTTTATTCTCTGACGAAAAATAAATCCAATTCCAATAAAAGAGAATTGCATTAAGCTCACATCAAGCCTCATCATCTTCGGAATATTCATCATCTTCGAAATTTTCATCGACTTCATCTTCTGTCGATTCGTCCCCGGCAGTGTCATCGGCAGGCTTGGCAAACCATCTGCGAGCACGCGTCCATAGCTTCACCGGCTCAAGTGCGGTTGCCGTGCCGGTTGGCATATCCAGCCCCAGCTCGTGCAATAGCCCTGTCATTCCCCGTTCCGGATCTTCTTGAAACCACCGTTTATAACGGGCGGACCATGCCACACTTTTTTCATTTCGCTGATAATCCCGATATCGCACTGCCAGGCTGCCATCAGCATAGGCCCAGGCTGCAATAATTGGTGTGTCCCCAGCCTGCGTCATCTGTAAGGGTGGTACGGTAATTTCAATTGGCGTAATACCCTGGCCCATCAGGCGAACCTGATTTGATTTAAATCCGCCCCGAGTCGAAACCAGCACCAGTACATGTACAAATTCACCAAGGGCAAGCCTTACATGTGTCGTTCCGCCTGGCCCTTTTAACCGATAGTTTTTTGCCGCTTCATTATAAGCCGATTTCAATTCACCAAATGTAATGATATTCGGTGTTTCATCAAGCAGGTTGTCAATTTCATTCTGCGACTGAAATTCAGGTGTAATCGGCGAAACGGCTGACGCAGCCGCCGCTGCAAAGCCCGATCCCCCTGCCGATCGGCCCTTTGTCCGGGGCAGTGCCAGGGTGGCTATCTCCTGCTCGTGCCTTTTGCGTGCCTCTGGCCGCAGAAAAGCCAGCTTCTTCATCAGGCCAGGGTCTTCCACACGCCGCTGCGCCTCATACCAGAGATGCTCCACCACCTCCGGCCAGAATCGGGCCACGGCCCTCTCTTCCAGCAGCCATGGGGCCGAATATTTCAGCACAGTCTGACGAAAGTCAGGGTTGCCGGCCCAGGCATCGGCGATCCGCTTCCATGGGTGGCTCGTCCGCGGTCTGTCACCATCGCGGCGTGCAAGCTGGTTCCAGTCTCGCGGCAGGTTATTCGGCAGAAGGTGCCCCTCTTCATCCATCCAGCGGTCAGCCACCGACGGATGATTGACCACCAGCTCCCGCCTGATTTTTCTTAACATTTCCACGCCGGGTGGCAGCTCCCGAATGGCAATATATCGCCCCACCACCAAGGGGCTCAGGGCATGCCTCACTTCCAGCCCTCGCTCAATCAGCTGTGCGGCCCGGTTAATTGAAGCATCCGTTCCTCCGGCTACCACGCTTGACGTCAGTGCCAGAATCGCCCTCGCCATTTCAGCCGCATCGCTCTGAAGCCCCCCGGATCCTGCGATCGACCAGCCGTGTGGCTGATCAATAATCAGCTCTGCCAGCCATTTTCCGGCCAGTGGCCGTTCCACATGGTCCAGTACCAGCGGTTCATCTTCAACGATTCTTAAAAGCTCTCGCACCAATGGTTCTGATATGATGTCAATTGACGGACGTAAACCTGCTGTCGGCTTTGGTGTGATTGTCTCCGGCGATCCTGTTTTTTCGCTGGCCGTCGCTGCGTTCAGATCCTGCTTCATTGATTTTGCAAAATCAGCAACGGAAGGCTCGGCGGCACGGGGCAGGGGCGGGCTGCCAGGCGGCCTGCGAGGCACTTTGATCTGCAAATAATGCCGCATGCGAATCTCTTCCAGCCTTGCCGCCACTTCCGCCGCCCGATGCGGCCGGCGCGCTGGATCTTTCTCTAATAACTGGCAGATCATCTGGTTTAAGGCGGCCGGAATATCGGGATTGATTGATTTGGGCGGCGGCGGCACGCGCGTCGTCACATCCACAATCACATCTCGCTGCTGGCCACGAAACGGCAGTTCGCCCGTCACTGCCTCATAAAGCACGATTCCAAGGCCGTATAAGTCTGACGCAGGGCTCGGCGACTGGCTTCGGAAAAGCTCGGGGGCCATATAGGGCACCGTGCCTCGCAATACATTCTCCTCGGCCACATCGCCCGCCTGCAGGGCCAGGCCAAAGTCGCTCAGCTTGGCATGATGATCCTTTGTCAGCAGGATATTTCCCGGTTTTATATCGCGATGAATAATGCCCAGTTGGTGAGCTTCGTCAAGGGCTTCGGCCGTCTCTGACAAGATACGCAGCTTCTCTTCAATTGTTAAATCAGGCATCTTGCGCTGAAGTGTCGAGCCATCCACCAGCTCCATCACCAGATACAGTGGGCCATTCTCAATCTGGCCAATGTCATAGAGACGCACAATCCGGTCATGAGCCAATCGGGCCACAATCTCCGCTTCCAATTGTAATCGCTGGGAAAGTGCCGATTGACTCGTCAGGTCAATCGTTTTGATGGCCACCTCACGCTTCAATACCAGATCAGTCGCCCGATAAACAGCGCCCATCCCGCCTTTGCCGAGAATCGAGTCAATCCGAAATCTCTGGTTCAGCGTCTGACCGATCATCGTCGCGTCTGTCTTTTTTCTGAGCGTTGGTAGTTTTTTGCCCGGCAGCCAGCAAATATACTATACTCTGGCTTGAGTCACTGCCACCTGATCTTGAAAAAAATCGAAACAATGGCGTTATTTGACTTGCAATTCCCAGGCCGATGTTTTTAATTTAATTGAATTCAAGTCCGCAGGATATTTCCGGGAGGATTCCGAAAAATGGCTTCCAAAGACGATGAACGCGTGCTCTGCGTGCCAACCCGACTGGTCAATGAAATAGGCCATTTTCAGGGCTTCTGCAACGACGCCGAACGCTATCTTGCCTATCTCCTGAAGCCGGGCGTGGCCAGCTTTGTGCGTCGAGGCGATTGCGAAGACGATCCGAAGCTCAAACAAATCATTCCCTATGTCGTTTTCTGGTCGGGCGACCGCGTTTTTACCTACACACGCGGTAAATCCCAGGGCGAAAGCCGCCTTCATGCACTCCGCTCGCTTGGTGTCGGTGGCCATGTTGCGGAAGAAGATGCCGCCGGTGGCTGCACCGCCGAAGCCTATGAAATGGCCCTTCAGCGCGAACTTGCCGAAGAGGTTCGTGTCGATGTGCCCGGCAGAATGCTACTTTCAGGCCTGATTAATGATGATTCGACACCTGTCGGCCAAGTGCACCTTGGTGTCGTTCACCTGTATCATCTGGAAGCTCCCGTCGTTCATCCGCTGGAAGATGGCCTGGCTGATGCC
>JBILGL010000177.1:0-7780 GCA_044351075.1 Isosphaeraceae bacterium
TTTGACCAGCAAAGCTGTCGAAGCTCGATGGAAAACGGGTTATAAGCTTTACAGCGGTCGCTGGTGACTGTCCCATGAATCTTCTCGCCCAGTAGAGACCTGAGACCTGCAAAACCACGACTGACGTGAATTTGAAATGCGGCCGCCTGCTCACATGCCGCGACCCAAAGCCAGCGGCGTTCGCGTCGTTTTGACCAGCCGGTTTTATCAGTATTTTTTGCCTCAGACGCCCGAATTTCCGCAAGAATTGTGTCAAACCAGTCGCCAAGGGCAACGTCTGTCTGCGATTCAAGCCTGAAGATCGTACCAGGCGAAACAATCACGCCAAAGATTTTTTTGAGTATCTCCTGCAACGATTGGCGACTGACTCGATATTTTCCGCTGAGATATAACATTTTGGCCGCCAGTCGGGGACCGATGCTGTGAGCGATGATTTGTGGTGGAATTACCGCCCGATGGTGATTTCCGCAAGAGGGAGAGATGTGGATGTGAGCCTGATATTCGGTAATGACAATTATAGATGGTGGCAGTTTGGGCGACCTGATGAGGCCTTGGTTGTGGATCGCTTGTCGTAGCTTCCTTTGGTAAATTGGTCTGACAGGCAGCGCATTTTCAGGGATCTATTTGACAAATTCTTTGACTGGTTCGGCCGATAATTATTGACGTTAATGACTACAACGGCCTTTCTGGACACCTTGCTTATATCCGGTTTGTCTGACGTATATCATTTTTGGAGCACCATATGGATTGGCTTGAGGCGGGATGGATGAATTGCGATTTAAGCGTTGCTGTAGATCAGAGATTATCGCTTTGAATTGTTCGATCTCTTTAAGCACTTTTGATGCAATCAGGACCGGTCGGAGTTGAATTTTCAGCTTGGTCATGCCTGGCCCAGAAATAGTCAAACGTCGAAATCTTACCAGCTCAGTTCAACAAGATCAAAATGTGACTGAACGGATATAATTTTACAAAACTAAAATGTTTGTGCGCCCCAAAAAAAGTAAGCTTCTGCTCGTAAAGCTGGGGAGATGCCATTTAAGCTAGATGGCAGTTCACCCATTGCTGCAACAATTCAAATTCAATTAATTTGTTTGAATTTCAATACAGGCTGAGCAATTGGCCCGTATTGCATCAGGGCTGATTGCAGCCGTGAATCCGGCATAAGCGCGGGAAAGTGTGATGCAGCCGGTTAAAAAAATGCAAATTGCTGCGATTTTCATCATTCTTTGGCGCATTGATGGTGTCGCCAGCCCTGCGCCCAATCCTGTCAAAACCATCAGTGGAATGGTGCCAAGCCCAAAAAAGGCCATTACAAGTGCTCCGCCCAATATCTGCCCGGTGCCTGCCGCCAGACCAAGATTGGCATAAACCAGGCCACAGGGCATAAAAGCGGTGAGCACGCCGGCAACAAATGCCGGGGCGAGGCCGGGCGATCTTAACAATTGTCCGAACTGACCAGCCACCATGCAGACCGGCCCGCCAATGGGGCCAGCGCTCAGGCGTGCAAAAAAGCCAGAAGGCAATAGGCCGAGATGCCAAAGCCCCTGCACAAGTAAAAGCGAACCGGCCAGCAGGGAAAGTGTGGCCTGAACATTTAACAGGTGGTGCCAGCGATGATCAGCCCACGACCCAGCAAAACCGCCAATGGCACCGAGCAGAGCATAAGTCGTCACCCGGCCGAAGCTATAAAACAACTGTCGAACGACATTTTTTTGCAGACTTGCAGCACCCAGCCCGATGCCTGCCGCAAAGCCGCCACACATGCCAATGCAGTGGGCTGAGCCGAGCAGGCCGCCGGTGAAAACGAGTGGCAGCGTGAGGGTCGTCAGTGTGCTGTCGATGGCCATTCGCGAGAAACCTCTGCCGGGAAAGCTTCAGGGGCCGAAGTGGTGCCGGGAACGCTTTTTTGCCATGAGCCGGAAACGACCGCCACGCTTGAGACGAACATGATCGCGGCAGCCATGGTCGGGCTTAAGAGCCCAAGTGTGGCGAAAACGAGCCCAATAATATTGTAAAAGAATGCCCAGAAAAGGTTGCGCCTGATTTGCCGAACAGTTCGCCTGGACAAACCAAGTACCCACGGCACGGCGGCGATATCGTTGCCAAGAATACAGACAGAGGCGTTATCGCGAGTGAGGTCGGCACCAGCGCCGAGGGCCAGCCCAACATCTGCAAGGGCCATGGCCGGGGCGTCGTTATAGCCTTCGCCCACAAAGCCGACACGATGGCCAGTGGCTCGATCAAAAGCGACAATTTCCTGCTTTTCATGTGGCAAAAGAGCGGCCTGATATTCCACACCAAGCTCGGTGGCGAGCCTCGCGGCAGCCTGTGGATGGTCGCCTGTCAAAATACTGATCCGGCCGATTTTACCGGACGATTTCAATTCGGCAATTGCCTGACGGGCGTCGAGGCGCAGTGTTTCGTCAAAGCTGAACATTGCAGTGGGGCTCCCCTGCCCTGCTTCGGCGAAAATCAGGATCGATCGACCGGCAGCCTGTTCATCAGCCAGTTTTTCAGCCATTTCCGGCGATCGCTTCCAGCCAATTTCTGCCAGCAGGGCCGGGCTCCCAAGGATTGCCAGCGGATGCGATTTTTGCTGATCCTGATAGAGAATCATGCCACGGCCGGGACGCGTTTCAATTGGTAGATCACTTGAGTCGGCCCAAATTTTACTACTGTCTTTATTATGAGCGACTTCACGTGCCAGACAAACGGCCAGCGGATGCCCGGATCGGCTTGCGAGGGAATATAAAATACGGTTGTAAGAATCTGATTGAGAATGATCAGGTTGGGTTGACTGATGATTATCGGATGATCCAGATTGCCAGAATTCGGCGACGAGTCTGGGCTGGCCGGTGGTGAGGGTGCCGGTTTTGTCGAAGTAGAGGGTGTCGAGTTCGGCGAGTTTTTCGAGCGATTCACCATCTGCAAAAAGAATTCCGCGCCGAGCGGCTTCGCCCATGGCCGACCAGACGGCCAGCGGCGTGGCCAGGCCAACGGCGCACGGGCAGGCGATGAGCATGATGCTCATGGCGACCAGAAAGCCATGTGCAGGGCCGCTGTGCAGGTAGTGCAGAATGCCAGCGAAGGTTGAGAGAAGGAGCACCGCAGGGAGGAGAAAGCCGGCGATACGGTCGGCCATGCGGGCGTAGCGGCCGCGGGCTTCACGTGCGCTGCGGACATGGTCGATCAGGCGGGCGACGGTACTATTGTCAACAGTCGCCGTGACGTTTGCCGTGGCAGTGCCTTCCAGCAGCAGTGAGCCACCGGGTAGTCTATCGCCTGGCTTTTTCCAGAGCGGCAGGCTTTCGCCGGTGATGATCTGTTCGTCGGTGGTGACTTCGCCGGTGGCAAGCGTGCAGTCGCAGGCTGTGCGGTCGCCGGGGCGAAGGGCAAGGGTATCGCCGACCGCGATTTCAGCCACTGGCAGCATCAGGATATGGCCGTTTCGAAGCACGGGCGATTCAGAGGGCAGGATCTGGGCGAGGTCGTCCATGGCTTTTTGTGTATGAAGCTTGCCTGAAGCTTCAAGCCATCGGCCGAGTGTTACAAAAATCAGAACGACGCAGGCGACTTCGAAATAGATCGGCCCCTGCCCTGAAAAGACGGCAAAAACAGAGACCAGAAACGCGGCCCAGACACCGACAACAATCAGAAGATCGGTGCCGGGCTTGCCGCAGCGAATGCCAGCCCATGCGGATCTTGCGAGCGGTGGCCCGAGCATGAGCATGACCGGGGCGGAAACGATCAGGCTCAGGTATCGAAAGAGATCCGCATAGGCCTGTTCCATTTGACTACTGACAAGCGACTTTCCATAGACATCGCCTGACCAGAGGGCCATGGTAAAGACCATGAGATTAAGTGTGAGGAAAATGGCTGTGCCGACCCTGACGAGCATCCAGCGAACAACAGCTTCCTGCCCCTGGCCTCGGGTGATCTCAGCCGCAAGCCGACAGCCGTAGCAGCAGAAAAAGGGCTCTGTGCCCGGGCTTTCGGCAGAAAGGGGGCCAGGCACGGGAAGCTGACAGTAGGCGCACGGCAAGGGCGCCGGGCGCGGGGGTGTCATACAGGCTTTGTGAGCACGGGGTCGGTGAGGATGGCGGGGATGAGCCAGTTCAGGAAATAAGCGATCACGAAGGCCCAGAAGAACACCCAGAGAAGGTGGATAAACCACGGAATCTGGCTGCCGACATAGGTGTGGTAGCGGTTTTCCTGCTCAGGCGACATGTCGGGTGTGGTCAGTGGCATGGTCGATCAACCTCAATCCTGATTCATTCGTGCCGACTCTTCGTAGATGCTTGGGCCGGATTCATTGGCGTGGGCTTCAAGTCGCTTCTGCCCGGCTTCGTATTCGGCCTCGGCTCGGTCGAGTGCCCATTCCTGCAGGAGAAAATCCCGCTTGGGCTCTTCCACCTGTGCGAACATGCCATTGAAAATTCCCCACCAGAAGAGGAAGAAAAAGCCAAGGCTGGCCAGCAGATAATTGACAATCGGGGAAATCGCAAAGACGCCATCTACCTGCCCGCTGTAAAGCAGGATAAATTCCCGGAGCTTGTTACCGAAGCCAATAAAACATGGCACTAGAATGAGGACGGCAAAAATGACAGTCGTCCAGATGGACGATCCTGTAAATCGGGCTTTTGTCGGCGGCCGTAATGCAGAACTCACTGGGCACCCCCTGCGGCTGCGACGGGTGTCTGGTTTGCTTCAGGGGCCTTGAGCGGGGAAGCCTTATAGTCTTCGTAGTAGGGGTAGCTTTCGAGCCACGAGCCTAGCCACTGAAGGTAAAGAATCAGGCTCAGGCCTTTTTTGTTAGGTTTGGAGGGGTCGCCGTCAAAATACCACGGATAGGCGGGCATGGGCGAGCCGGCGATGAGACTATTGGGCTGAAAGAGATGAACAGCGTGCCAGTCGTTGGAGCGGCGGCCGCCCTCGCGGGAGAGGTCGGGCCCGACGCGCCGGGTGCCGAAAAGCACCGGTCGCTGGAGCTCGTTCTGATATTCCTCGGCTTTGGCCACAGGGCCCCAGCGGCGGTCTTCATTAGAAACGGGCCGCACAAACTGACTATGGCAGTGCCAGCAGGCTTCGCCCACATAGGCTTTGCGGCCAATGCGAAGGGCGTCGGCGGCAGTCTGGTTCAGCCAGGCTTCGCGGGCAGCGTCGGCCTTTTCAGGGGTAGAATTAGGCGGAAGCTCACCAAAGGCGGCCTTGAAAGGCTCTGGGAAGCGTTTGGCGAGGTCTTCAAGCTGATAACGCACATTGGGGTTAACAAGTTGCTCTGCGGTTTTCTCCGACTGATCGCGATACATGAGTATCGGCACAACGGCCTGCGAAACAAACGCCAGCCCAAAGAAGAAGATGCCGGCGACGAAAAAGGCTCCGGACCTGTTCTCTAACATCTGTCAAAATCTCCAATCAAAATCCGGATGTTTGTCTTATGCTGGTTGCACTTCAGCGTGGCTGGCCTTGCCGTCGGCTTTACGCTCGGCCACGGCTTTCATCCACGTGAGGACCATGTGGGTCAGGAAAATGCTGTGGCTGGCCAGTAGCAGCAGGCCTGAGACCACACGCAATGCCCACCATGGAATTGAAAACGAAATGGTGTCGGACCACGGGGCCAGACTGGCCCACATCAGGCCCTGAAACACGCCGAGAATGATCAGGTCTGCTGACATCACGGCTATGCCCACCAGGCTCGTCCAGTATTGCCATTCAAGCATCCGGCGACTGTACCAGTCGGTTTTCCAGATGCGCGGCAGGAGGTAGATCGTCACGCCGATCAGCCACTGGCTGAAAACGCCATACATGACCATGTGGGCATGGCCGACGACCCAGTCAGAGAAGTGTATCAGGGCCTGAAAGGTGAGTGTTGTCTGGAAGGCGCACTGAAGGCAGGTGAGGAAATAGAAGACCATACCGGTGTAAAACCAGCGGATCGGAATATTTTCAGCCAGGGCCCGCGTGCTGCCTCGAATGGTGGCGAAGAAATTAACGATGACGGTTGTCACAACCATTTCAACGGCAATTGTCGAAAGCACAGCCCCATATTGCAGAAACATCGGGATGGGGGTGTAAAGGAAGTGGTGAATGCCCGTGAGCGGATAGAAAAAGGCCAGCCCCCAGAAACCAACGAGCGAGAGACCGTGGCTCCAGATCGGCTTTTTCAGCATGATCGGCACAAAATAGTACATCATGCCCCAGCCCAGCGGCGTGACGAAAAGCCCCACCAGGTCGTGAATGAAAAGGCCACCGACCGCGCCGGCGCTGGTGCCACTGATAAAGTATTGAGGAATGAAATTCCCCATGGCATAGGTCAGGAATGTCCAGATCAGGGCCGCGGTAAAATACCAGAGCGTGACATACATCGGGCCATTCATGTGCCTGATCGGTGCCATGAAATTAATGGCGACCAACGCCAGCCCGGCCAGCGCCAGCGGATCGATCCAGACCGGGGTTTCGCCCCATTCCAGCGCCTGGGCTTCACCCAGCAGCAGGCCGACCACTGTGCCCAGCACCACCACCTGCCAGGCGAAGAAGATGAAGTAGGAGAGCTTTTTGCTGAGCACGGGCCGCAGTGTCAGCCGTGGCACCACCCAGTGCAGCATGCCCAGAAAGGCTGTGGCCAGCCAACCATAGGCCACGCCATTGGTGTGGACCATACGCCATCGGCCGGGCGAAAGCAGCTCAATGCCGCCCAGCGGGTTATGACGAATCAGCTGAAGGCCCATCAGCAGGCCCGCCAGCATGGCGACCATCAGATAGCCAGCCGCAGAGATCAAATACCAGCGAACAAGCTGCTCTTCAACCAGCTCGGAATGTCTTGGCAGGGAAGCCGTTTGCGTCGGCTGCGTTTGCACGGGAACAATCCTCCAGAATGACCTGTCTTATACTCTTGTAAAATCTCTTGAATCAGGATCGCTCGCGCGAAAACTGCCCCAGTGGAGCCAGAATGGCGATCGTTGCCCCAAACACAGCATGCGTTGCGGCGGCCACCCACCAGGGGAGATATTCGCCGCTGGTGATCCAGTTTCCACCGAAAAATGCAGGCTGAACCCACGACAATATGGCGTAGAAATTCACTGCCCACACCGCCAGGCTCACCGCCACGGCCACAACAACCCGGGCAACCATGCCCTTATTTTGGGCCAGCAGATTTACGCTCATAAAAACCGGCACACCCAGCAGCATGCCTGTGCCCAGATAAAGGCAGCAGCCCAAGGCCAGAATCAGCCCATCGGGCACTGATCTGGTTGTGCCGCCGGCTTCCGCCAGATTGAGTGCCTGCTGCCCCAGCGGAAAGGTGAGGTAAACGCGAATGAGCTGGAGCGGATCAAGCCCGGCAACCACCGAGCCAATGACATTAAATGTCAGGCTGACGATTGAGCCAAAAACACCCAACAAGAAGCCGCTGGCGGCGTCGTAGTAGAAGTATCGCTCAGGCGGCACCCACGCGGCCGGAACCGTCTCTACCTGATCCTCCAGCTCGTTGACACGCTGGCGAAGCTGCTTCAGCTCTTCTTCAATCTGCTTTAATTCCATGATGAGCCGGGCCCCATGGTTTTCTGATGATGTTTTTTTTGAGATCTGCAACGGGCCGATTGATCTGATCAGGCCCGAACGAATTTGACAATCACTTATTCGCCACCAGCGGCCGGGACATCCGCAGGCTTTTCCGATGCCTGCCCTGCTCCCGGATATGGTTTGTAATAGCCTGAGGCCGGAATGACGCCATCTCTGCGCATGTCATAAACACTCATGACATAAGCCACCAGCTTCCAGA
>JBILGL010000178.1:0-7742 GCA_044351075.1 Isosphaeraceae bacterium
ATTTTGCGCCACCGGCTCATAGGGAAAAGCGTAGTCGTTCTGACAGGTCATCGCCGCCAGCCGCAGCGGACGACCGGCGGGATTGGCCGGAACTGTGCCCGACCATTGAGAAGCGACCTCGCTGCCATCGCGGCCTTTTTCGCGATAAATCACACGATATTCATGTTTTTTGTCAGCGTCCCATTCAGGAATGCGAAAAGTGGCGACCCAGGCATCACGGTCAAGCCTTGAAGTGGCCAGTTTTTCCCAATTTTGGCCATTTTTGAGAATCTCAAGGTCAATTGTCTGATTGTCATTTGCACCCAGCGGTCCGGTGAGGGCGCTTAACTTGAGCACAAAACCGTCGGTAGAGCGGGAATCGCTCAGCGTAAACATCGTCCAGAGAATTGGCCCGAAGGCTTGCCCGGGCTTATGTGCAATGGCATTGCCGCCAATTTTCCAGTTGTAGAAGCGATATCGGCTGCCGCGCCCGCGCTGGGTGGGTTCAAAACCGTTGACGATGGCGATATTGCCGACCAGATTCTCGGCATTGACATTTGAAGTGACGTGGCCAATGGGCTGATCTGCCTGAAATGCTTCAAGCTTGAGCGTTGATTTGCCGTTTTCGCCCAGTCGGCCTGAGAGAGTTAATGTCGTTGGCTGATCGGGTCTGAATGATTTCAACTCGGCCTGAGTGTCGCCAAGAACGAGCATCTGGCCCACAATGCCGGCCCTGATGCCACCCTTTGCAAAGCAATTACTGCGAAACTCATTAATATCGCTGCGAATGCCAACGCGAAAACCGAAGCCGCTATTGATCGGACCGGCTTCAACGAGGCTGGCTGTTATTGACAATTGAAAGAGCTTTTGCGGCTCATCGATCTGGTGTGTCAGCAGGTGAATATTGCGGTCGCCGGCTTTTGCTATGCACTCGGCGGCACCATTGATAATTCGCCAGTCTTCCATGGGATTGGCCCAGAATGAGCCGCCCAGCCAGACTCTGTCAAATGTATTTGACCAGTGATCAACCTGCTCGATTTGTATTTGCTGATACGCTGCGGCCTGATTGCGATGAAAAGCCGAGCGGAAGGCGACTGAAGCAGAGCCAAGTTGCAATAGAAACCGACGAGTCAGGCGTTTCATTATTTTCGGGCCGTTTTGATGGTTTTATGGGGTGGATGAATGAAATAATCCTAACCAAATCGTATGCGCATTTCAAACGGTTTGCAGGTGGATTCATTTTCAGAAAAGAGCCTGAATTAACGCATTAATGCGGCACGCATGCAGGCGACCAGCCCGGCATCGGTGCGGCGATGAACGGTTTCCGGTGGAAGTTCGGGCAGGCCAAATTGTATTTCAGGGCGAAGCCGCGGCGAACGATCCTGCGCAGTGGCGCGGCATGAAGCGTGAATCTGATTGGAGCCTGTGGCCGCGACTATTTCCTCTACATTTTCGAGCCGGACACCGCCTCCGACGATTATTTCAATTTGATCGCCGGCTATTTCAATGAGATTTTTGATCAATGAAACACCTTCAGGCGCGGAGGGTTTCAGGCCGCTGGTCAAGATACGAGTCACTTTGCTGGCAATCAATAATTCCAACGAATCAATTGCATTTTCCACCAGATCAAAGGCCCGGTGAAAAACGGTTTCAATACCGGGCGGAATTGCACTAATGAATTCTTTTAATCGTGGTTCGTCAATATGCCCGTCGCGATCAAGAAATCCAAATACAATGCCCGACGCGCCGGCAGATATCATTTCATCACGCTGTTTCAGCATGACCTGAAAATCGTTAGAGGAATAATGGCAGCCGCCACTGCGTGGGCGAATCATGGCGACCACCGGCAGATTCACCTGCTCTTTAATACAATTCAGCAGACTTTGATTTGGTGTCAGGCCGCCGACTTCCAGCGCAGAGCAAAGCTCAAGCCGATTGGCTCCGCCCCGGTTGGCGGCGATGGCATCGTCTAGCGTTTCAACCGGCACTTCCAAAAGGATTTTGTCAGATTGAAATGGCATGAAATGGGAACTCGCATGGCCAGTGAATTGTATTTGCTGTCAGCAGAAAGTCCCATGGTATCAAAATCTTTTGATCATGGCTGGGGGGAATCGACTGCAGGATCTGCTGGAGAAGCCGGGGCGGCAGGGATTGAAATCGGATTGGCCCCGGGAATGGAGACCGGTGCTGGATTCTGCTCATCGCGGGAGGCGATTCGGGCGGGGTCGAGCACGGCATTTTCCGTGAGTCGCTCAACGCGCAGGTCGTCAAAAAAGGCATCGCCATCGCCGGCCAGGCCAAGGGTAACGGTCATTTCCTTTTCATTGGCTGTGCGGCGATAGAGCACGACTTCTGACCATTCGGGAATGGCTTCGGTGCGGCGGAAGGCGAGGGCTGGGCCGCCGAGCGAATCTTCGATCACCAGACCGCCCGCGCCGGGCTGCTGTGGCCTTGGCATGCGCACTTTGACCCGAATGCGGATAAATTCGCGGGGGTTCACTTTAACGGGATGTGTTCGCACAGCAGCGACCAGATGGTCAACAAAGACGCTGTTCTGATTGATATCGCCGCCCGGGCTGACATTGAGCCGAAGCACTTTGCCTGGGCCGTCGCCATTTGGTGCGGCGAGGGCTGTGCCGATTCGGCCCTGAATGCTGCGGCTCAGGTTGACCCACGAGGCATTATTGAGGGCACCGGCGTCGTCAAAATGGCCGGCAGAAACACCATCGCCACTGAATTGGCCATCGCGAATCCATGATGTCCAGATATTGGCCTGGGGCAGGGTATTGAAAGCCATCAGGCCAGGGCTGGAGATTGGTGAAAAGAGAATCGGTAATTGTTGGGTTGGGGTGGATGAATCGGCAGTAGCCGCGAGGCTGGTGCGGGTGGCGGCTTCAAAATTTCTGACAGATTGATTCCAGTGTTCGCGCATCAGGATTCGCAGAGGCCGAAGGGCACGACGGGCTTCATTCCAGGCCTGGGCAAAGTCTTCGCGGGCCTGCGCATCGCGTGCTGAAAGAAGCCGTTCCTGCGACTGGCTGAGCCATAATTCAGCGTCGTTAATGCCTTCGCCGGCATTAGTCAGGCGGTTGTGCGTTTCAACAACCCAGTTGTATTGCCTTTCAGCCTGTTCGATCGCCATGGTGCTGGCCATGGCCCGATTGCGTGCGACGGAAGTGGAAAGCCACGGGCCTATTGTTTCGTCGCTGGTGAGCAGGACGATGGCTGATGTATCAAATTCGGGAATTACGATTTGAATTCCGCCGGGGGCACGCTTGCGCTCAAGCACACGCACTTCGCCGGGAGAGATGAGGTATGGGGTAGCGTTTTCGGCGGAGCCAGGCACGCGCAGGGTAAGGTTGTTGATAGACATCTGGCCGGGTTGCCACTGGGCCATTGGGTCGTAGTCAGCGACGAGCAGCAGTCGCCCCTTCTTTCGAGGTAAATCAAGCGAAATGCCGCGCACGGAGGCATGGGGCTTTCGTTCAGGATTAATGACATCTTTGGTATTGATGTCAGATATGCCGTTTTTTGCAGGCGTAATGATTGGGTCTGGCGGGTGTGCATCGATAGGAACGGGAACGCCATTGGGCATGCTCAGGAAGGATTCGATCAGATCAAATTCTTCGTTGAGAAAGGCCAGCTCAAGAAGGGCGGATCGGCCGGCGTCGCGAGTGATGTCGGCATCGCCTTTGACGCCCCAGCCTTTGTATCCTGACGCAAAAACGGTGAAGGCGTCGATGCGGATCTGCTCAGGCAGACGTCGGGGGTAGCCCCAGGCGGGCGGCAGGTCTGTGCCCCAGAGCTGTCGAATGACCGACGGTTCTGAACGGGTGGAGATCATGCCCCAGAAGAGGGTCTTGTTGAGGGAGTCGAGCGAGGCCAGATTTCGCCGCTGGGTGAAGTAGGCGAGGATGTCTGATTGCGGCTTGCCCGACGACCAGTCTGTCGGGTCTATGCCCATCATCAGCAGTTTATTCTGGGTTTTCGAAAAATTGGTGTAGAGCCCGGCGACAGATCCGGTAATAACGTCTGAAAATGGTCTTTGTTCGGTGATCGCCTGTTCGGCCTGCTCGTGAATCAGGCCAACGAGTTCTCGTGTACGATTCAGCTGGAGGTCGCTGGTGGGGATGTCGGGCATGACGCCCAGGTTGCGGCCGACATCCCAGAAAGCGACCACTTCGGGCAGGCTGAATTTCATGGCCCTTTGCAGGGCAGCCTGTGGGTCGTCCTCCGGCGTAATTCTGCCCTGACTGATTCTGGGTGAAAACATGTAGCCAAGCTGGCTGGCTTCGACCAGAAATTCGCGTGGCACAAAAGGGCTGACAGAGAGGACGTCGAAGCCGACCCGCAGGAGCTGATCTGAGCGGGCGCCGGGAGCGTCGATCAGGCTGAAGACCCAACCGAGGCCATCGCGTTTGAGCTGATCGGCTTCAATCACGACGCGGCGGGCATCGAGCCGGGGCTCGCCCGCAGCCCGCATGGCAGCATCTTCGGCGGCAACCTGCTGATTCTCCCTGGTGTATTCCAGAATTTTCGGCTCAACGGGCGAAATACGCAGATCATCGACATACACCGTGGTTTCGCCCGGTCCGCCGTAGAGGTTAAGAATGACTCGCTCGAGATAAGCACCTTCAGTCGGGACTTTTCTCTGAGTGCGGATTCTCAGAAGGCGGGCCTGTCGTTCCATTTCGGTGGGCAGATCTCGCAGGGAAAGACGCTGCCAGGTGCCCGCTGTGGAATAGGCCGAACCGGCGACAACGACAAATGAAGGCTTGCCAGTGTCGGGGTCTTTATCGTTGGGGAAAATAATGCGTGCCAGGAGTGTGATTCCGGGATGATCAGCCTTGATATGAATGCCGATGGAGAGATCTTCCGTGACATTGATTTTGGGCACAGCATAGCTGGCGTAAATGCCGCTGCCAGGCCCGGCCTTGAAGATAAATCGCTCGCTGCGAGTGCCTTCGCGTGCGGCTTCTTGGGTGCGGTCGTGGGCAAGCCAGTCCACGGGTGCATCGACTTCCTCGCGGAGCCAGAGAGTCTTTTCGCCCTCGAAGCCATCGTGCAGCACGGCATCGGTGCGGATCGGGGCGTTTTCCTGATCAGCACCGGCGGGTTGATCCTGGGCTGACAAAGCAGGGGGCACGATTAAAACGAGCCCCGCGCAGGCCGCTGCAAGGCATGCCCGGAGCATATCCGGGCAATGATTTGATTGCGAAGCAGATAAAGAACGCATGACCTCAGGCCTCCCTGCCGGATCACCGAACCGCAATGGCTGAAAGCTGATGAGGCAGATCATCCGCTGATTTGCCCATCGTTTGTCGAATCATAACAAACACATGCATTTTGAGAAGATGAGTCACGTAGCCTGGCAAAGTCGATCTCATTTATGCATGTAAACATGCATGCATGAATGCAGGTACTTGGTGGTCATTGGTCATTTTGGGATAATATTTGGGGGTGTCACTGGCTGGAAATTATTGAAGGTTGATTTTGCCATCGTATTTATTTCTGCAATTCGCCGTTTTTTGAAGTATATGAGCGATCAGTTTGTCTCAGAATCAGAATAGACGAAAAATCGTCTTGGGAGTGGGCAGAAAGTCCAAACAATTTCTAAATGTTTTTCGTATAAATTAGCTTATGCAGGCCTGAGTGAGAAAAGCGTTTTCCAAATTGACCTTTGCAGGTGGTGAATTCGTCATGATTAAAGTACTTGTCTGGCAGAATTACTGGGGGCCAGCCGCCTTTAGACACCCGGGGCATGTGGCATTGGCGATTATGGCTGGCAATATGGTTGAACAGTATATCAGTTGGTGGCCAGCAGAAACCGATCCAAATAATCCAAGGACATATCGACCGGGCCATGGGCACGATATTCTGAAGGATCACCAACGTGAGATGAGTGAAGGTGTCAGGACGAGACTTGCTAATGGCAACATCACCGCACGCCCTAATCAGACGAACGATAACCTCATCGTCAATCAAGGTATCTTTTTTGAAAACCCGAGTTCGGATTGGCTGCAAAAGCCTGATCTGGTGATCGATCTGCCGACGATTGACGACGCACAAAACCAGGCCAATGGCATTCAACAGCTAGGTTTATGTGAAGCCAATCTGAGGGATTGGTGGAAAATTTATTCTTCAAAGGAATTAGACAATAGGCACGTTCATCATCAGTACAGATTCGTTTCAACGCGATTCAATTGTGCATCGGTCGCTATGGCCGGTCTCCTGGTGGCCGGCTGTAAACTTTTCTCAGCGCCTGCGGATGCCTGGTTTTATTATTCACCGAACGATGTTCGCGATTATGCGGAAAAAGTTCGAACAAAAATTGGCCGGGTGAATAATCAGGCAGGCCAGATTCAGGCGGGAATTCTGGGTGAATACCGCAAATACATGCCGCAGACGAGGCAGCAATATGGCGTTGATTATCTTTATAACACAGGCGGGCAATCGCGGCGTGTCGTCGATATCTGGCGGACAGAGGAATGGAGAAGACAAAGCGCAGTCAGGATTGGGCGACGAAAGGAGCAAGTGGCCCGGATCGATGATCTTATGGTTCGCTACTGGGCTGAGGGTGATGAATGGACACCGGCCAATGTGTTATTAAAAGTAACGATTCTGGCAGATATTATGATACAGGTTCAGGATCATTTGATTCAAAAACCGAAAAGTGATCGGCGCGAAGCTGTGCTGAAACTTGGCTCCCAGTGCATTATGGTCGTACGCCATCGTGCGACTGATTACCAGGATTACATCGACAATTTCATTAATACCACATTTTAAAACAACCTCAAAAAGGCACATCGGAATATCTGATTGGTGCGTTTTTGATCTTGATTGTTTTTCTTTGTTCGGTATTATTCGCAAAGATTTCGCTGGTTGAATCTGCCGCATGTTGTGTGTCCCATGGATGGGATCGCCAGCGGCAGGATGTCTCAGACCGTTGATTTTTAACGGCTTTGGGCCAGATTCAATCAGGCCTCTCCGACGAAATCTCGTGGGCGTATCTGTTATGCGTCCGGCCGATAGGCAAAGCTGAGCGTTGATTCTTCAATGCCTGGCTGAGAGCGATCGGTGAGAAGTCAGAGGCTTTTGCCCGTGGGAAGGGATGCCCATGCGGTTTCGCTGCGTTTGCCTGAATCGACAAGAAATTCACACGCCATTTGCACATTGGCGGCTACCGTTGATTGTGGTGGCTGCGATGAGTCTGGCCACGATCCAGCCGCCTCAATTGCAGGGGCAGGTTTTGCGTAGTCAGCGAGGGGCTGTTTCCGGCAATAAATTACCGGAAGGCCCGATTGTTGATATCCAGATCGAAGGCAACTCGACGGTTGATACAGAAGAAGTCCTGCGAAAGCTCTCCAGCCGGGTGGGTCGGCCGCTTGAACGCAAGACAATTGAAAAAGACATCAGAGCGCTGCTTGACAGCAACTGGTTTTCAGACGTTCAGCCATTTTATGATCAGTCGGAAGATGGCAAGGGCTACGTGCTGATTTTCAAAGTGCGTGAGATGCAGAAAATTGCCCGGGTCGAATATCGGGGCGCATCTGCCATTAAAGTCAGGAAGCTGGAAGAGGCGACAGGAATCAAGCCGGGCAGCCGGACTGATGGAATTAAAGCCCGCCTGGGAATTGCAGCGATTGAAAGGCTTTATCAGGAAAAAGGCTATCAGAAGGTAGTGGTGAATCTGGTATCTGGCGACAAGCCTGGTGATACGGCCGGTGTTTATGAAATTTTTGAAGGTCCGAAATATACCATCT
>JBILGL010000179.1:0-7732 GCA_044351075.1 Isosphaeraceae bacterium
GAATATAAAAAGCTTACCAGCGACACCAAGGAATTCGCCGAGTCGGTGATCAATAACATTAATAAGCTGCTGCCCCAGCCCAGCCATCTTAAGCTTGAGCAGTGGCTCCAGATGATCTATGATCATTCAAGGAAAGATCTTAAAGCTCGCAAGGATTTTGACTGGCACGACTACCAAACGTATATGGCCAGTAAGAAAGAACCGCAAATTCCGCGCCGGATTTATCACGAAATGCGGCAGTTTATCGCCAAAAAACTCCGCCACCTGAGGCAGCGAGTCAAGCACTTTGAAATGCTGGAAGCCCAGGCACCGCCGACAGTTATGCTGAGCGACGAGGAGATGAAACAGATCAGCTTCTTTCAGAAACGAAGCGACTCGCTGGCACGCCGCGTGAAAGATAATTCAACCATCCTGAGAGCCATTGGCGTTGTCGAGAAGATCAATCGCAAGCCAGGCCGGGAAGTGGCTGAAATGAGCGAGTTTTCGCCCGACGATTATGTCAGGAAAGCCCCGCCACCAACTCCGCCGAAAAAGACACAGTCAGTTGATGCTGATCAGGGAGACTCCTATAATCCGGATCAGCCAGAAATCGTCAATGCCTGTGGCGTATTTAGTCCGCCGGCAGAGCACGATAAAAATCATGATGGTGAGCGATATGATCGGCTGAGTCCTGACTTTGCAAGAGACCAGTTACAGGAATATTTTCAGAGTGGACGTCAGTCGGGAGTGAAGCCTTCGTATAGTGATAAGCTGCGAATGATGCGGCACTATTTTGGCATGGCTTCACGGAAGTCAGCGCGGGTTTGCCGGCCGGGATTCCCTGGGATTAATAACGACCTGAAAAAGTCGCAATCATGGGAAGTGCCGTATCAGCAGATTAAGCCGACGGACTGTGGCCCTCGAACGAAGGAGATGACACAGCAGCTCTTTCATTTCATGGATGTTGAGCTGTTTCCATTCGTTGAAGAGGAGCGGCGGGATACTCAGCTCAAGCGTGCGGAATACAAAAAACAGCATGACGACTCGAGCGATCTTCGCTATCGGCTGAACAGGGAACATCAGAAAAAGAAGCTGAAAAAGCCGGATTCAGGGCCAAATCCGCTGAAGTAGATTGCATTAAGACTTAATGCAATTGCTTTTCATTAAATAATAAAATTCCCCTGAGGAAGCCGTCGAAGAGAATGATGGCTTTGCTCTGGGGGATTGTCTGTTAATTGAAGATCAATGAAGAATGATCGTGAATTTCAACCAATTCTGACATGTACATCGAGAGCCCGATGGACGATTGCATTTTGAATCAGGTCGGGCGGGATGGGCAAACCGGCAGCGGCAATCAGCTCAGGGTTACAGGCCAGCAGTTGACCACGTTTAATTTGATAAGGTGTGTGCCGAACAAGACTTTTGAGCAATTTGCCTCTTCGTTCGGCAAACAGGGCGTAGCGTTCCACCAGAAAATGTTCGAGGGTTCCTTCAGCGGCAGGTTGGAAGGGGCCGGCTTCAAATCGTGCCTGAACGAACGAGTTGACCGGGGCTGGTGCGGGCCATCGGCGCAGGCTTCCGGCAGCAAAAAGTGATGAACTGTCAAGGTTTACATCTTCTTTAAGCCACATATTGGCCCGATGGTATTTCAGGCCGTAGCCGAACCGGGCGACCGTCACGGCAAATGTGTTTTCGGCTTCCAGCGAATAGAACCAGACAGCGCGGCTGGCGGTGTTTCGGGCTTGATCCTTGTGTTTTACGTAAGTACGAAGGTTTGTTTCCAAAGTGTGCGAAAGATATGGCACTGCGGGAAAGCAAACAGGCCGGATACCGGTCATTCGGAACGGCACGAGACCGACATAAGCATTGCCCTCGAAAAGATCGGGTTCGAGGTCGTCAGGTAAAGTGGCAGCTATGGCGGCGGGATCAATTTGCCAGTGGATAAAAACGATGTCGCGCCAATCCTGCCAGAAGAGTTGTCGGAACGGTTCGGCGGAGGGTTCGCTTACTGGCATCTTTTTTGATTTCATGCGATTCGTTTCAAGATTCTCATTCCCAAGAATTTAAACAAAAACAAACCTGCCGGGCAAGTTTTGAAATGCAGGAAATCAAAACAGGACAATTCTTTGCAGATTTTACCAAAGTGTTTTGGAGTGTTGAGGATGGATCCGGAAATTGTTATAGTACTGATGCAGCTTGAACAACCTGGAGCGAGCTGTTCCTGAAAAGTCACCCTGATTTGCGTTCCCTGAGGGAGTTTACCGCTTATGTCCACCGCGGCTTCACCGAGACGTCTGTTGCTGGTTGAAGATAGTTCAACGATGCGCCGGATGATTTCAACTCTTTTAGGCGACGAAGGTTATGTGGTGGAAACAGCGGTTGACGGTGTGGATGGTCTGGCGAAGGCCCGGGAGAAGAGCCCGGAGCTGATTCTGACGGACTATGAAATGCCGGAGATGGATGGTCCGGGTCTGTGCCGGGCCCTGAAAGAAGACCCTGTGCTTCGAACGACGCCGGTGATCATGCTGACGACGCTGGGGGCGACTGACAACAAGCTGACCGGGCTGACGGCCGGGGCCGACGATTACATTCAGAAACCCAAGAGCCCGGACGAGATACGAGAACTTTTCGCACGTATCAAGGCCCGGCTTCGAATTGCGGATCTGTCGCAGGAGCTGGCCGAGCGGAATCGCCTGCTGGAGTCGGCTCATAAGAAGCTGACGTTTGAGCTGGATCTGGCCCGCAAGGTGCAGTTTGCCCTGATGCCGAAGCCGCCCAAGGCGCGTGGCATTTTGAAGATGGCGGTGCGGTATAAGCCGGCAAACAAGCTGGGCGGCGACGTTTACGATTTCTACCGGCTGGACAAGGAGCGGCTGGGCGTGCTGGTGGCCGATATTTCCGGCCACGGCGTGAATTCGGCGATGCTTTCGGGCATGGTCAAAAGCTTGTCTTCAGCGCTGTCGGCGGCCGTGATGGAGCCGGGCGAGCTGATGGCGGGGCTGGATGTTCAGCTTGAGAACTACTTCCCGGACGGCTATTTCTGCACGGGTCTCTACCTGATCGCGGACGAGACGACGGGTCTTTTGCGGTATGCCGGGGTGGGTCATCCGCCGGCGATCATCGCCGGACCGGAAGGCGTGCGCACGCTTGACTCAAACCCAGGCTTGCTGGGTGTGGGTATGGTGGACGGCACGGCGGGTGCGACGGATCGGCTGCAGCCGGGGGAATCGCTTTTGATTTTCACCGATGGTCTGCCGGATGCGGCGACGCCTGCGGAAGTGATGTTTGGTGAGGATCGGATCAAGAAACTGTTGGATGCCAACAAGAACAAGACGCCGGACGAGATTCTGACGGAATTCGAGAAAGCCGTGGCAGCCCATGTGCATCCGGGCGCGGCGGCCGACGACATCAACATGGTGCTGATTCAGTATCCAGCCGAGTAAAGCCGGATGGCGTTGGATGTCCGAGGGATAACACTTTTGGACATCCGCAAAAAATGGGCTAGACTTGAGCAGATGACAATTACGCCAGCAAAGCTAAATAATGATTATTTAGTGTCGTCGTTTTGATGGAGCAGAATCTCCCCTCTTTTGCCCATTGACGCACTGGTGGTTGCTGCCATGAATGCCCAGACGCTGACGGTCTCAGGACCGGTGACAATTTATGAAGTGAGCGAATGGCGGGAGCAGTTTCTGGCTTCCGTCAAAACCGGTACGACCCTCAATGTGGACCTGCACACTTCAGGCCCGTGGGATGCTTCCGGTCTGCAATTACTGATTTCGCTGGTTCTAACGGGCCAGCAACGGGATTGTGCCATAAGGTTTCAACTTGTGCCCAAGGTTTGCCGAGAAATAGCGAAGAGGGCTGGCCTTCAAACCTGGCTGGCGGATCATTCGGACTCGGAACTATAAGCGAAACCGGCAGGTTTCAGGGTGGTTGATCGATGGCTTCGGTCATTTTGCATGTGGACGACAGCCCCTCAATCCGGCACTGGGTAACGCATGTTTTGACCAAGCCAGATGTTAAGGTGATTTCAGCCGTTGATGGCGTAGATGCCCTGAACATTCTTGCCACAACCGAAATCGACCTTCTTTTAAGCGACCTTGAAATGCCACAGGTAGATGGCCTGGAGCTGGCCACGGCCGTTCGTAATTTCCCTCAGCATAAATACTTGCCGATTCTGATCCTTTCCACCCGCAAAGCCGCAGACTTCCCGGCCAAGTTGCGTGAGGCGATCACCGGCTGGGTTTCCAAACCGGTGGATGCCGAAGACCTGCGGCGCTGGGTGAACCGGCTTTTGCCAGGGTAAGTCACGGCCATTTTAGAGTTTAAGCTTTGTTATCCGGGGAACAGCTTGTAGCCGTGCATCTTGGTCTGAATGCGATAAAGACTGACGCCTGCCATGATGTAAAGCGTGCTTGCGCCAGGGCCACCGAATTCGCAATTGGCCGGTGCTTCGGGAGTTGGAATCATGCCGCGGACCTTGCCGGCAGGATCAAATATCCAGATTCCAGCTTTATCGCCCTTACCGGCTGTGGCAACAATCAAACCGTCAGTGGTGACAGTCATTCCATCAATTCCGCGACCATCACCGAAGTCGTATAAGACTTTGCCAGGCTTGGTGTTGCCATTTGAATCAAGATCGCAGGCAAGCAGCACGCGTCGCTGGCCGCCATTATCGGCGACATAGAGCGTTTTGCCATCGGGGCTGACAACCAGCCCGTTTGGTTTGTAGGCACCGGTGTTCAAGCGGGTTACAGTGGAATCGGGATCGATCCGGAAAACGGCTTCGAAGTCGAGCTCTCGCGGCTCATTGCCGACATATCGGGGATCGCTAAAGTAAACTCGGCCTGCGGCATCAACAGCGACATCGTTCGGGCTGTTAAACTTTTTGCCCTGATAATTGTCGGCAAGCACTTCCACTTTCCCGGTTTTAAGGTCGGTGGCAGTGATGCGCCGATTGCCGCCGGTATTGGCACCTTCGGCAGCGATCAGGCGGCCTCGGGCGTCGAATATCGTGCCATTGGAGCGCCCGGAAGGGTTACGAAATTCGCTGACCAGACCCGTTTTCGGGTCGAATTTCATCAGCTCATTACCGATGTCCGAGAAATAGATCGAACCATCGGGCCCTTCTGCACCGCCTTCGGTAAATTCGCCTTTATCCCAGAGCTTTTCAAGCTTTGTGTCTGGTGCTATCAATGAGGATTGATCCTTATCCTGCAAGCTGATTTCCAGTATTTTCAGCTCTTCCGCCGAAATGGGTTGGTCGCCTGAGACGGCCAAATGGCCGGAAAAAAGGGAAAAACAGGCTGCTTTAATACTATTTCGCCGATTCATGATGGGTAAAACTCGCTTCAATATCAGTTCTGTATCAGAAGTTCCATTCTGATTTAACACGATCCTTCCAGCGTTTCAATGGTTAAGATCTGAAATCGAGAATCATGAGCAGTTGTCAGAAAAACACAAATCCTGCTATTCTTTAGCAATTAAGCATCTATGCTACTAACTGACTTACAGCTAAAGAACTCAAACTAATGAAACCGGCAGAATCCGTTGCACAATCGGCTGACAAAGTATCAAACGGTCCATTTGCTGAGTTTGAGGCCCATCATAAGCGGCTGATTATTGCGGGTACGGTCGGTAACCTCCTTGAATGGTATGATTTTGCAGTTTATGGGTTCTTTGCTCATGAAATTGGCCATGTGTTTTTTCCCTCGACAGATCCAGTCACCAGCCTCATCGCCGCCTTTGGCGCTTTTGCAGCCGGCTTTCTCATGAGGCCTATTGGTGCTCTGGTCTTCGGCCACATCGCCGACTCCAAGGGAAGACGCCTGGCAATGACCCTTTCCGTGCTATTTATGGCGTTTCCAACGTTTATTATCGGAATTCTGCCGGGATATGCGACACTCGGGATAATTGCACCAGTGATTCTTGTGCTGATGCGCATGCTGCAGGGGATGTCGGTCGGTGGTGAATTTGCGACCAGCCTGCTATATCTTGTTGAGCACGCACCTCCGGGGAAAAAGGCTTTTGCTGGTAGTTTTGGGGCGGCCGGAGCCACGGGTGGAACGCTGGCGGGCTCGGCGGTCGGGGTTCTTGTGAATCGAGTTCTGAGTCCAGAGCAGGTCGCTGTCTGGGGTTGGCGGGTACCGATGCTGCTGGGTCTTGCCGTTGGGCTGGGCGGGCTGATCATCCGCAAACATCTGCCTGAGGAGAGCCAGCCTGTTGATGCCGAACAGTCGCCACCAATTAAAATGGCATTTGTCGAATATTGGCGAGATATGCTGCGAATTTCGGGCGTCATTGTTCTGGGCGCGGTCGGCTTTTATCTGATATTTGTCTATCTCACCACTTATTTGTCGCAGACTGTTAAAATCCCGCTTGCAACGGCACTTGAAATTAACACGGTCAGCATGATTCTATTAATGATCCTGGTGCCATTTTTCGGCCATCTGGCTGATCGAGTCGGCCCCGAGCGAATTGTGCTAGCGGTAACTATTGCAGCTCTCCTTCTCACCCGGCCGCTGTTCTGGCTCCTGCACCATCAAAACCCGTGGATTGATCTGCTGGGCGAGCTTGGATTCGTGATGCTGATTGCCCCATATCAGGGGGCGTATCCCGCAATGGTTGTGAATCTATTGCCGGAAAAAGCCAAGTGCACCGTGCTCTCTGTCGGATTTAATCTCTGTGTCGGCCTTGTTGGCGGTACCACACCAATGGTCGCAAGCTATTTAATTCGCAAGACGAATAACGATTATTCACCTGCCTGGTTTTTAATGTTTACAGCATTGATCACTCTGGTTACGACGATTAACTGGATGAGAGTGATGCACAGCCGGAAATTAACGATCGAACCGGAAATAAAGTCGGTTTAATCAGATGCAATGTTGACGAATAAAAAGATCATGAAAACAGCCATATTTCTAGGACATGGCCAACCATTTGAAATTCGGGAAATTGCATCTGAAATCAAATCAGAAAATGCAATCATCGAAACCGAAGCCTGCACACTCTGTTCCAGCGACTTGCATACTGTAAGCGGTCGAAGAACATCACCAGTTCCTGGTGTTTTGGGGCATGAAGCCATTGGGCGGATTGTTTATTTACCGAAAACTTGGGAGCTTTGTGATGTCGCTGGAAACCAGCTGAGAATTGGCCAGCGCGTCGTTTGGGGGGTGGCGTCAAGCTGTGGTAATTGCATTTTCTGTAAGAATGAACTACCTCAAAAGTGCGTAAACCTTATCAAATACGGTCATTGCCATCATAATGCTGAATCAATTCCCCGAGGTGGGCTGAGCCAGTTGGTTGAAATTGTGAAAGGTACACCTCTGGTTGCATTAAGCGACGAGATTCCTGCAGGAATTGCCTGTCTGGCGGCCTGTGCCGGGGCAACGGTGGCTGCGGCAATCAGGCTTTGTGGTGAATTTCAGTTAAAATCAGTGGTTGTGACGGGTGGTGGAGTGCTTGGCGTTATAGCGTGTCGAATGGCGAAAAGCTTGGGTGCTAAGGTCGTAGTCTGCACCGAGCCTGATATGAACCGGCGGACTCGGGCTCAGGAATTTGGTGCGGATCTGGCGATTGACCCAAGAGAAGATGATGCATATAACCAGATTAAATTAAAATGCAATGATGGCGCTGGGGCAGATTATGTTATGGAATTCAGTGGCTCAAATGCGGCCTTTGAAACTGGACTGGCTGTGCTTCGAACAGGGGGCACACTATTATTAGCCGGCGCGGTTTTTCCGTCAGGCTC
>JBILGL010000180.1:0-7721 GCA_044351075.1 Isosphaeraceae bacterium
GTTGAATGTTTTATGCCCTGCTCTTTTATTTTTAATATCGAATGGCGAATTGATTTCATTTCGCGCATCAGGCTGGTTTCAAGACCACTGGCTAAAAAGCCAAGGCATTTCATTGCAATACGGTCGGTAAGATATGATTTGATTTCAGTGCGCTGACCTGGCTTTTCAATCTCCAGTCGCCATGGGAATGCGCTCAGGCGAATCATTCCTGATTCGCCTTTCAATTCCATGGATAAATAAGGTGCTTCTGGCTCGATCCAGCTTGCTTTCAGATTCGCTTTTAAGCCCTGAGAGTCTTTTAATTGTAATACGACATGTTCATCGATACCGATACGATCTTTCAAAGAGCGATAATCGATGACTTCTGTGGAAATATTGCCATCCAGAAAAAGGCAGGCCAGGTCGATCAGATGCGAGCCGTTATCAACAAGCACACCACCACCGGAAAGCAGGTAATTGCCTATCCAGCCATTGAGTATTGCATGATCCGGCCGCTGGCCGATACGCCCATTGATTTCAGTAATTGTTCCAATTGCATTTTGGCTGATTAATTGCATTGCATCCAGCACTGGCGAGTAAAATCGGTGATTAAAGCCAGTGGCAATTAATAATTCTTTTTCTTCGGCTTCGAGCAGGTGATCTCTGATCATTTCGGGACGAATTGTCAGTGGTTTTTCGCAAAGTACATGCCGATTGGCCTGCACGGCTTTTAAAATGAAATCATCGTGTGATGAAGGTGGGGTTGCAATACAGACGATGTGTGTCTGATCGGAGTTTATCGCTTCAATCGGATCTATAAAACAATGGCAATTCCATTTCCTTGCTGCTCTTCTGGCTAGATCATGATTGTCATCATATAGACCGACAAGTTTCCAGCCCCTTGAGAACTGAATGGATTTTGAGCGACGAGAGCCCTGCCCGCCCACGCCAATGACGACCGCATTTAATGTTTTTGTAGGAAGCGTATTTGTCTTTGCCTGTGATTTCATTTTATTTCCTCGGTGCTTAAACTCAGGGTTGGCCAGGCCGGTGTGCTTACATGTCGACATCGGGATCAATCAATTCGACGTCCTGTACGACGACCAGTCGGGCACGCAAGTCTTCATTGAATCTGGCTCGGCCGCGAATTCCGACTTTTTTTCCCAGCCACTTTTCTACAGGGGCAGCCGGTGGTAATTTCAGGTAGGCGATTGTATTTCCGCCATCGCCGATGAGGTTATAGAGCAGTTGGCCGTCGAGATCGCGTCTGGATGGCAGTAAGAGACCGGAAGTATCAAATCGACTGGTATTTGAGGCTCTGATGATTTCGAGATCCGGGTTCTGGGCTGGGTCTGAAGCACGGCTTCGACGCATGGAATCCCAGAATTTCCGGGCAGATTGTCCGATGTCATCCTGTCGTTGTGAGCGATCGCGAATTGCATTGAGCCGGGCTGCCTGCTCGGGTGTCAGCGTTCGTTTTCGCACCTCATCGCAGCCGTTCAGAATTGGCTTGAAATTCCATGATATCAGTGGCTGATCCATCATCACCCGGTATCTTGATTCCAGCGTATCCAATGCGGCATCTGCCGAAGACGGCAGTGCGATGGGGCTTGAATCAGGTTCCTTCACCTGCTCGGGAAGCATTGAATTGAATTTGCCAGCGGGCGATTCATTCGGTTGTAATAATTGCTTCCGGCCTTCATTCGGCACGGCTTCCAGCCCTTCCGGCAGTGGGTTCTCTAAAAGCGATTTGGGTGGTTGAATGATCGCCAGCGATTCGATGGAAGGTTTCTCTGACGCTTTATTTTCTGATTGCTCTCGACTGGCTGGCTTATCTGGATTCTCCGGCGATTGGACCAATTGATCTTCCCGTTGCATTTCCGGGTCTATGGTTGATTGCATTTCATTGCCGGCAGGTGATCGGGAATTAATCTTTTGGCCGCCTTGATTTTCTGCATAATTGCGACGACCTGCCGTGGCTGGAGATTCGGCTGCCAGACGTCCCGGCCTCTCGGCATCAATAAAGCCTTCGGGAGTTTCGGAATCCAGCGACTTACGGATTATCTTGAGATTCTCGCGCTGGGCAAATCGCGGCTCACCATCCGGTGGTTCAATGGCCCGCCACGTCATCAGTCGGCCCTGCTGTGGAAGCACAAGCGGCTCTCGATTGAGCAGCCAGATGCGCGATCCACGCGTCAGTTCCAGCCCCGGTGGGCCAGGCAGCCGGGCACCATGACGCCCTGGACGGATGAATGTCTTTTCCGCTTTGATGCGTGCTTCGTTACTGCGTATTTCAGAAATATCTGATTCAAGCACCCAGCTCAATGCGCCTTCCGGTGGTCTGACCAGATACCAGTCGGATTCTTCTGATATTTCACGGATCCAGAGCAGTTCACCACGTTTGATCGAGTCGGTAATATACGATGTTTCATTCGGTGTTTGATGGATCAGCACCGTATTGCCGACGGCTTCCGCGGCCATCCAGCCATCAGCGGCCGGAGAGCGGCGGCTTATTTGGCCGGCTGCATCCCCAATAATGAGCAAAAGAGACCCCATGACCGCAATCAGCGGAAGAATGTCATTCCTGATTTGTCGGAGGGTCTGATGGATCATCACAAAAAAGGGCCTGGGTCGGATAAACCGGGTTTTAGCGTTTTGAACGATTTCGCTTTTTTTTGCCTTGTCCCTTCGGGCGATGGCCGGTCGGCTGGTCTCTCAATTGGTTTTGCGATAAGAGTTTACCATCAGGAGCCGCTTTGCCTGCTGACGTGCCTTCGCCCATTTCTGCAAGAGCCTGCGGCCAGAATTGCTGGAGTGGTGCATGGCTGTGGAGGCGACAGCGTTTGGTCAGCGATTCGATTGAGTCGCCCACAACTTCAATTGCATTGAGCCGGGCAACGCCCAGGCCAGCTTGATCAGCCAGCATCAAATAACCAATATGGTCGATTTTCATTCCCATAAGTGTGGCGACAACGGCATCGACAGCCACCGGGTCATTGCCTGCCACTACCCAGCCAAGATTTCGGCTTCTGCCCAGCCTGGGCCCTTCACCATCCATGGCCGAAAAGCCATCGACCACGGCAAGTTTTGGTCCAACTGCCTGGTTAAGCGTGACAAGATTTGTGTGCAGGGCCGCAATCGATCGGCAGAATTCACGCTGGCTTGATGACAGACATTGCCACTGCAATTGCCCTGTGACCTGCCGCATCAACAGCCCCGCCTGCTTGCACCGGCCGATGAGTGTGGTGGCCAGAGCCACTGCCATTGACTCTCCTTTGAGCCAATTGACGACTTTTCCCTTGATACCCGGGTGGCCGTTGTTTCCGGAAGCATAGCCGTGCATGTTGATGCGGTCTGCCGGGTGCATACACGACATCAAGTTTTTCATCGATGCCGTGAGCATCGTATTCACATGTGTCTTGGCCTGGGCGACTGAGACGAAGAGTGGTGCGGTGGCCATCGTCTGGCTCAGGCGCGCATTTCTCAGGCTGCCGTTGGTGGCTCGAAGGCTGATGGGCTGCCACTGGTTTTCGTCTCGGTTGATGTCAAACCAGCGGACGGGCCGTTTCCAGAACATGCGCTGGTGGCCGAGATTAGCGAAGCCGGCGGTGGCGTCGGAAGCCCCTTCGGCGATAGTGATTTCGCTGGCGCCTCGAAGATAGAGAAAATCAGCCACTGCACCAAGTGTGATCGGGTGTGTGCTGGCCCGGAGGTCTGTGTGGCTCACCAGATTTGGTTTGAGCACCGTGCCTGATGCGGGGACGGCTGGCCAGGCATCGCCAAGGAGATAGAGAGCCTGGGCCACGGCATCCTGTCGCCGGGTATCGGCTATTACCGCAACGCGTGGGCGGTTGGTCATTGCTGTGGCACTCCATTGCCGTCATCATTTACACTTCATCGGTGGGTAGCATCGTTAGAATGACAAATATGATGATTTCGTCAAGTGGAATTGCTGATCAAATGACGTTGCTTTGAATACGGGTGGTTTTTGAATCTGGAATCGGGTCGTTAAGTCGTAATGAAAATGACGCCATTATGGAAAATGAACTCTCCTGATATAACACATTCTTGGGAATGTAATATCTGCTAAAATTGAAATGTAATTGCATTAGGATTTTCATAAAATGATTTTTTCAAGCTTTTTTCGCGAAAGATCCAATAAACAAAGGTTTTATTCAGGAGATTTTCATACTTTAACTCACATTTTTAAAATTTAAAGGGTATCTATTTCTCGTTCTCGGGAAACTTTCCATGAAGTGTGTTTTGTATCAGGTGAATTATTTTCTGAATAAATTGGTGTTGAGTTTTGGCTATTGGGTTGTAAAAATACAACCTGCAAAGAAACTTACGGCCAACGGAGATTGGTCGGCAAATTGATCAGGAATTCCGCCGCGTTTTTTGAACCTGTGAATTGTCGATGTTAGTTGGCAGCGAAAACGAAAATCCTGTGATACATCTTTTTGAGCCTGATCCGGCTTTCAAGCCTGATTGGATCTGGTTCAGCGAAAAAAGAAAAGTGCCTGAGCGGCTGGCTTCTGCACTCGAGCCTCGCAAGTGCTGTGTTGTTTCGGCATTGAATCCAGCGGAGTATTTGCTGGAAGCGAGAAAGAGGCCGGTGGGCCTGGGCGAGATTCTGGTCATTGACGGCTCAGAGGGGCAGGCTGAGATGATTCAGCTTTGGCTGAGGCATCTGCGGCGGGATGCCCGCACATCGGCCGCGCCGATATTGGTCTGGTCTCATTCCGGGCGGATGTCTGAATTTGATACGCAACGGGAGTTTTTCCGGTTATCGCCTGATGGAGTGATTGGTCGGCGAGGCTGGAAGGGTGGGTCGCGATGGATCGAGCGGGTCGAGTCGATCCTGAATTTTCGTCAGCGGCGCCAATTTCATATTGATGTGCATCTGGACATGGCCAGCAGACCTGAGGCCCTTGAACGCACGGCCGCCTGGATTTTGGAATGTGCTGCACTTGTGCCGTGGATGAAGAGCCGCAAGGCGAAGCTGAGGCAGGCGATTTTTGAGCTTGGCCAGAATGCAATTGAATGGGGGAACAACGGCGACGCGACGAAGACGGTGCATATACGCCTTCGAAGCGATGAGCGATGCCTCCACCTTTCGGTAACGGATCAGGGAAAGGGTTTTAATCCGCAGCAATTGCCCCACGCGGCTGCCGAAGAAGACCCGATCCGGCATTTGGAAGTGCGTGAGCAGCTTGGCCTGAGGGAAGGCGGGTTCGGTATTTTGATCACCCGCGGGCTTGTTGACAAAATGTCATATAACGCATCAGGCAATGCCGTTCGCGTTACTCTCAGGCATCAGGGCCTGCCGGAAGATCAGGCACGAGGCTGATACTGTTTTTTTTGAAGTGACGGTGAATGCCTCTTAATGCAACAGGAAGTGCTCCATCAGGCGGAAGCCGGGGTCGAGCATCATCACGCCTGCTTTTACGGCAGCCGGTTCATTGTAAGAAAGGCCTGAAGCTGCGATGCCTGTGCCGCAGATGGCCCAGGGCACTGGGGCACGGTCGTGTGCGCGGGTGCGGATCAGCGTTGAGTGGTCGGGCGTAACAAGGGCCCGCCAGCTTGAATGGCGGGAGACTGCATTAACCAGTGGTCCGACGATCAGTTCATCAATTTTCTCAAGTGCTTCCACTTTGGCTTCCGGGCGACCTTCGTGGCTGGCTTCGTCAGGTGCTTCGACATGAACACAGACGAAATCAAAGTCTGCGATGGCGTTCACTCCATAGCGACCCTTGGCGGCGTAATCTGTGTCCAGATAGCCGGTTGCGCCCGGTACATCGATCCGGGCCCAGCCCGCAAGCTGCGCCACGCCGCGAACGAGGTCAACGGCGGCAATCATCGCCCCCTCGATACCGTGTAACTCCTTGAATGGGCGAAGGCTGGGGCGACGCCCCTGGCCCCAGAGCCAGATGGAATTCGACGGATGATGCGCCTTGCGGGCCAGCGAAACAGGATGGCTGGCGACGATCTGTGAGCCTTTGGCCATGAGCTCACGAAGCATTTCCGAGCCCTTCCCGCGCGGGACGTGGTCGGCCGATGGCTGGTCAGGAACATCGTGTGGGGGCGTAGTCAGAGTGGTATCGTCAAATGGAGATTCACCGGGTGTGCCGCGGTAAATCATGAGATTGCGATAACTGACGCCGGGGTGAAACTCGACTTTGGCTGAGCCAAGCTGGGCATGAAGGGCCTCGATCAGGGGGCGGCCTTCGTCGCTGGTGATATGCCCGGCAGTGAAGTCGGTCATGCGGCCGTCAAGAATGCAATTGATATTACAGCGAATGGCCCAGTCGTCAGGCCCAAGATGAATCCCCATCGCTGCGGCTTCGAGTGGGGCACGCCCTGTGTAATAAACTTCAGGGTCGTAGCCGAGAAGGCTGAGCGTAGCGACATCAGATGCAGGATTAAATCGGGCGGGCACATTACGGGCCAGGCCAAGCTGGCCAGTGGCGGCAATTCTATCCATGTTGGGTGTGCGGGCCGCCTGCAGAGGCGTCAGGCCACCAAGGGCTTCACTGGGCTCGTCGGAAGCACCATCGGGAATGACCATGACATATTTGGTGCGTGTGGCCATGACTGCTGAATCTCCTTATTTCGGAAGTGTTTACAGAGTTCAGGATGAATAACGGATTTAGCTTGACCGACCCTCGACTTCGAGCACGACCGGCTCGCCGTGCAGGTCGCAGGTCTGGCGGATCAGGCTGAGTGCAGACTGCATCGCGCCACAACTTGCCTGATGGGTCATGATAATCAGCGGCACCCAGCCTGGGTCTGTTGCGTTTGACTCCGGCTCGTGTTGAATGACGCTGGCGATGGAAATACCATTTTCGCCAAGAATGCGTGCCAGATGGGCGAGCTGGCCTGGCCGGTCGGGAATCTGGAATCGAAGGTAAAAACGCGAGATATGCAAATTTGGTTCGATGAGGGGCATCTGGCTTGTTTCCGATCGCCAGAGAAGACCTGACTGTCGCACCCTTGAGCCTGGCTCGGCAGCGATTCCGATGACGTCGGAGACGACTGCCGATGCCGTTGGCAACATGCCTGCGCCCCGGCCTGAAAAGAGCGTATCGCCGACGGCATCGCCGATGACGCGAATGGCGTTGTAAGAGTCTGATATATCAGCAAGTTGTGAGTTTTCAGGAACGAGTGTTGGGGCGACTCGCAGCTCAAGGCCTGACTCACGATGGATGGCCCGGGCGAGCAGCTTAATGACATAGCCCAGCTCGCCTGCGAATCGAATGTCAGCCGCTTCAAGCCGATCGATCCCTCTGCGCGAAATTTGATTCGTTGTCACCGTCGTACCAAAAGCGATCTGGACGAGAACGGCCAGTTTGTGAGCGGTGTCTGTGCCGTCCACGTCCATCGTTGGGTCGGCTTCGGCATAGCCCAGCCGCTGGGCTTCGGCAAGCACGTCGGCATAGGCTTTGCCATCGCGCGTCATGGCGGTCAGGATGAAGTTGCAAGTGCCGTTAAGAATAGCAGATATCGACTTGATTCGATTGGCCGCCAGGCCGACTTGCAGGCCTTGAATTATCGGAATTCCGCCCCCAACCGCTGCTTCAAAACAGACGGCCCGACCGGCAGCGCGGGCGGCGGCAAAAATCTCCTCGCCGTGATCCGCCAGTAAGGCTTTATTGGCCGTGACAACATGCTTGCCTGCTTGAAGGGCCTTGAGCGTCAGCGACCGGGCTGGCTCAATGCCGCCCATCGCTTCGATGATAATA
>JBILGL010000183.1:0-7701 GCA_044351075.1 Isosphaeraceae bacterium
AGCGTCTGGAACGTGAATACAACCTCGACCTGGTCCAGACGGCCCCTAACGTTACTTACGAAATTCTGACTAAAAAGGGCGAGCTTCTTCACGTGTCAAACCCGACACGCATCCCCGAGCAGGGCGAAATCGAAGAATTCCGCGAGCCGATTGCCAAGATCAATTTCATTATCACGTCGGACAACATCGGCGCCATTATGCAGCTTTGCGAAGACCGCCGTGGCAAATATGTCAAGACGGAATTCATTACTCCGACTCGTGTCATATTGACATATGAACTGCCGCTGGCCGAAATGATTTATGACCTTCACGACAAGCTCAAGAGCGTGACGCGTGGCTTCGGCACTATGGATTATGAAGTGCTCGGCTACCGGGCTGATCATCTCGTGCGGCTCGATGTGCTGGTGGCGGCCAGCCGGGTCGATGCTCTTTCAATTGTCTGTCATCGCGATCAGGCTGAAAGACGTGGCCGCAAGCTCGTCAAGAAGCTCAAGGGCGAGATTGACCGCCATCAGTTTGAAATCGCCCTTCAGGCGGCGATCGGCAGCAAAGTGGTGGCACGCGAGACGATCTCGGCCCTGCGCAAGAATGTAACGGCCAAATGCTATGGCGGCGATATCAGCCGCAAACGAAAGCTGCTGGAAAAGCAGAAAGAAGGTAAGAAGCGTATGAAGCAGGTGGGCAATGTGGAAATCAGCCAGGACGCCTTCCTTTCTATCCTGGATTCCGGCGAAGAAGAATGACCGCCGCGAGCTTTTCAGGCCAGCCTCACCGGCCTGAAGATGCTCATCTCTTGATTCGTTTTTTTGTCAGTCTCTGGCTGCTGCTCCTGATCGGTCGCACCTTTGTGATCGAGCCGAATCAGATTCCGACAGGCTCAATGGCCCCCGGTCGCCTGGGGCGCCATATTGTTTATAGTTGTAAAACATGCGGATTTCATTTCACGCTTGGTATTCTCCCCGATGGCACTCATGGGCTGCCGGTTTGCCCGAATTGTGGAGCGGGCGGTGAATTGCTCAAGACGGATCAACTTATGCGCGAGGGCGATCGCGTCTGGGTCTCAAAGCCCGAATTTCAATTCCGCCCGCCAGAGCGATTTGAAGAAGTGGTTTTTTTCTCACCTGATGCCCCGCTGACGGCTCATTTAAAACGTGTTGTCGGCCTTCCCGGCGAGCAGATTCAAATCAGGGAAGGAGATTTATTTATCAACAATCAGCGTCTCAAAAAAAGCGTGGAACAGCGAAGAGAGATGGGCATACTGGCATTTGACCAGCATTTCGCAGCCAAAGCCACATCGCATCTTGCCCGCTGGCATTTTTCGGATGTCGTTGCTAATCAGTTAACGATTATCGATGATGGCATGATTTTATTTGAGTCTGATGCAAAGTCCCAAAACAGGCTGATTCAGCTTGATTATCGCCACGTTTCACCCGATCGGGCAGACTACGCCCCTGTTGATGATTTTCTCGCCTATAATGGCCGTCATGTTGGAATTGGTCATGAGGTGAACGATCTCTGGTTTCTCACAACCATCCAGTTTAAGCAGTTGCAATCGCTGGGCCTCAGGCTCACCAATCGTGATTTAAATATTGAAATCCGATTAAAAACTTCAGATAGGGAAATTCAATATGAGGTTATGCTCAATAATGAAATCATCACACCGAAACTGATTGGTGATCCGCTCCAAGTCAAAGAGTCCGGAATATTTGAAATGGAATTATCCGTCGTTGATCGACAGTTACAATTCCTCATTAATAATCAGCTTGTTTTTATGCCGATGGATCTGGAGCAATTTCAAGCCAGAATGCCCGAGGAAAGGCTACGAAATTCGCCGGTTGGATTTTCATTTATCGCAAATGAAATCCAATTGCAGCATTTTCGTCTTTTTCGCGACATTTATTACACAGATCGACTTGCGCAGGAGCCTGTCAGTGGCGTTGCCGTTAATGAATCGCTGGCCATTCCTGCCGACCATTATTTTGTGTTAGGCGATAACAGCCCGATGAGCGTTGATTCCCGCTTCTGGCTCAAAGGCCCAATGGTGCACCGCTCTAGCCTGATCGGCCGACCCATTCGGCGATTAAAATAAATGTCTCTGAATTTCATTTCCAATTTATTCGGTGCTATGTCGCAAATATAGCACGCAAAGCGGGGGGATCGTCATTTCCAGATGATACGGCTTGCCGCCCCACGATGCATTTACTGAATGTAATAGCCCATGATTACCCATGTTCGAACCACCGTAATAACTACTGTCAGTGTTAAGAACTTCGCGGTAGGAACCCGCCCGGCTCACTCCGATTCGATAATGATACCGCGGCACTGGTGTGAAATTGCACACACAGATTATATCTCGCTCTTCAGACTCCTGTCGTCGCGTAAATGCAATAATTGAATTTTCCGAATCATTAAGCGCCAGCCACTCAAAGCCAGACCAATGGAAGTCAACCCGATGCAGAGCAGGCTCATCAAAATATAACCGGTTCAAATCTGTGACAAGTTTCTGAATCCCCTGATGATCCGGCCATTTCAGCAAATCCCAGTCCAGCGATGTCTCCGCATTCCACTCACTGCGCTGGCCAAATTCCGAACCCATGAAAAGCAGCTTTTTGCCGGGGTGGGCATATTGGTATGCAAGCATCGTTCTCAGGCCGGCACACTGCTGCCACATGTCGCCCGGCATTTTCGCCAGCAGCGAGGCTTTGCCGTGCACTACCTCATCATGCGAAAACGGCAGCAGAAAATTCTCTGAAAAAGCGTAATAGATGCTGAATGTGAGCGTGTTGTGATGAAATTTCCGATGCACCGGGTCCATCGAATGATAACGCAGCGTGTCATTCATCCAGCCCATGTTCCATTTGAGCGAAAAACCGAGCCCGCCAAGATATGTCGGCCGGCTCACGCCCGAATAGCTGGTTGATTCTTCGGCAATTGTCAGAACACCCGGATAGAGCCGGTGACAGGTTTCGTTAAGTTGTTTCAGAAAATCAATGGCATCCAGATTTTCATTTCCGCCAAACTGGTTAGGCAGCCATTCGCCGGGCTTTCGCGAATAATCAAGATAAAGCATCGACGCCACGGCATCCACCCGCAGGCCATCGATGTGATATCGATCAAACCAGAAGATTGCATTTGAAATCAGAAAATTCCGTACCTCCGGCCGACCGTAATTAAAGATCTTCGTGCCCCAGTCCTTATGCTCACCCATCCTCGGGTCGGAATGCTCATACAGGCATGTGCCGTCAAATTCAGACAGTGCCCAGGCATCCCGCGGAAAATGTGCAGGAACCCAGTCCAGAATCACGCCGATCCCATTTTCGTGACACCGATTCACAAATGAAGCAAATTCCGCAGGGCTGCCAAATCGGCTGGTCGGCGCGTAATATCCGGTCGGCTGATAACCCCAGCTGCCGTCAAACGGATGCTCGTTCACTGGCAACAGCTCAATGTGCGTAAAGCCACGTTCAAGAACGTAAGAGATCAGTTCATCTGCAATTTCTGCGTAAGTGAGAAATTGGTCGTTGGCCTCGCCCTTGCGTCGCCAGCTGCCCAGATGCACTTCATAAATTGAAATCGGTTGCTCCAGAGCCTGTTTCGAAGCCCGGCCGGCGATCCACTCATTGTCTGACCACTCAAAGTGATCAACATTCGCCACAATCGACGCCGTTTTTGGCCTGACTTCTGCCTCGAAAGCCAGCGGGTCCGCCTTCTGCAGAATGCGTCCGTCCTGCGTCCGTATCTCATATTTATACGGCTCGCCTTCCTGTAGCCCCGGCACAAAAAGCTCCCAGATGCCCGACCCGCCACGGCTTCGCATCGGGTGCCGCCGGCCATCCCAATTGTTGAAATTCCCCTGCACACTTACACGCCGGGCATTCGGCGCCCAGACCGCAAAAACAACGCCCCAAACGCCCTGATGCTCTACCCGATGGGCCCCCAGCTTGTCATAAAGCCGCTCGTGATGCCCCTCGGCCATCAGGTGCAAGTCCAGCTCGCCCAGCACCGTCTCGAATTGGTAGGGATCAATCAGCGTCCACGATTCACCAAACGGATTTTCCACTTTGATTTCATAGGGAAAGCCGGGATGCTCTTTTAATCCAAGCTCAAAAAAGCCTTCGGTATCCACCCGCCCAAGCTCATGCATCACGCCACTGGAGGTAATCAGCCAGGCCCGCTTCGCCTGCGGTAGCCAGGCCCGCACCACATGCGTGCAGGCCAGTGGGTTTTTGCCCAGCGCATGCAGCCCCAGTATCGTGTGCGGCTCCCAGTGCGTCGCTTCAATGATCTCTTTGACCGCTTCGACGTCCGTAAGAATCGGTTTTGTCATAAGAAGAGACTGCCCCGAGGCTGATTCCACATTTTTATATTCAAACCGGCACGATGCATTTTCCAGCCCGCAGCGGTTTTCGCCTGAAAGTCTATCTTACAGAAAACCAGCCATATTCGCATCAATATTATCATTTGCCTGAAACCGGTTGCTTTAAACTCCGGCAGGCTTGTACCTGCTTTTTCTGATGGAAATTGGTAAGATAAATGGAATTGGTCAGGTTCGCCCAGTCCCTTTCAATCGCCCTTCAAAAGGCATTCATCATCATGCAGCTTATTGACTTGCGAAGCGACACCGTCACACGCCCCTCTGCCGGTATGCTTGCCGCGATGGCTCGTGCCGAAACCGGCGACGACGTCTTCGGCGAAGACCCCACCGTCAACCGCCTGGAAGCAATGATTGCCGAACGCCTCGGCCATGAAGATGCCCTCTTTGTGCCCACCGGAACCATGGCCAACCAGATCGCGATCGGCGCCCATACCCAGCCCGGTGAAGAGCTCATCTGCGACCCCGCCGCACATATTTATCTGTGGGAAGGCGGCGGCATCGCCCGCCACTGGGGCGTGACGACCCGCACTCTCGCCGGGCAAGATGGCCTGCTTGATGAACCATCGCTCGAAGCCTCTGGCCTTCGTCCCGGCGATTGCCATTCGGTCATCACTCGGCTTGTCTGCCTCGAAAATACTCACAATCGAGCGGGGGGCCGCGTCCTGCCCATCGATCGTGTCGAGTCAATCTGCAATTGGGCGAAAAATCATGGTCTTCGTCGCCACCTCGACGGAGCCCGCCTCTGGAATGCTACCGTCGCCACCGGCGTGCCCCTGAATCGCTGGGCCGCCAGCTTCGACACAGTCTCCGTCTGTTTTTCCAAAGGTCTCGGCTGCCCGCTCGGTTCGGCGGTCGTCGGCTCCAAAGAGATCATCCGTGGCCGGGCCCATCGCCTCCGAAAAGTTCTCGGCGGGGCCATGAGGCAAGTTGGCATCGTCGCCGCTGGTGCGATCTATGCTATGGAACATGGCTACATCGATGATCTGGCCAAAGATCACGCCAATGCCCGACTCATCGGCGAATCGGTCGGCAATGCCACCGGCATTGAGCTTGAATCGGGTATGCCCGAAACCAATCTCGTCTGGATCAAGGTCGATCCAAGGCTCGGCTCTGCTCGCTATTTCAGCACAAGGCTCAAGGAAAAAGGCGTTCTGGTCGCTGTTTTGGGCGATCAGGTTGTCCGTGCATGCACCCATCGCGACGTCTCCGAAGCCCAGGTGCGAAAAGCCGCCGCCGCGATCAGCCAGACTGCCGACGAAATGTGGCGACTCTCGCCGTGAGTGAGTCGGGCGGTCATTTACCAAATCGCCTGCTGCATCGCTGGGATCTCTGTCCAGCCGAAGCCCGCGAGATCCAAAGGACTTTGGCGGAAAAGGTTGACTCTCATTCTCCTTTTGACTGGTCCACCGCCCGCTTTGCTGTGGCCGTTGATGTCAGCATGAATCGATTCGCCGACTGGCTGGCTGCCGCCGCAATCGTCTGCGACCTCTCTACCGGTGTTGTTATCGAAAAAGCCACCGTGATCAGGCCAATCCGTTTTCCATACGTTCCCGGGCTTCTCTCGTTTCGTGAACTTCCAGCCGTGATCGAAGCGGTTGAGATGCTTAAAACTCAGTGCGATGTTATCCTTTGCGATGGGCAGGGCAGGGCCCATCCACGTGGTCTTGGCATCGCCTGCCATTTGGGACTATGGCTGAGAAAGCCGGCAATCGGTATCGCCAAATCGCTACTCTGCGGCACTTGCGACGAACCAGGCGCAGCCGTTTTCAGCGAATCTTCTGTTATGCTGGCCGGGCAGGAAGTTGCCCGGGCCATTCGTTTGCGTCAGCGTGCCCGACCAATCTATATATCAGTCGGTCATGCCTGCCGCCTGAGCGATGCAACAGCTCTTGTCAAACGTCTTTCCGATGGCCGCCGGCAGATCTGGCCGACGCGTGCTGCACATCATTCAGCGAACGAGGCGAGAATCCATCATTTCGATCAGAATCCGCTCGCCTGAAAATTTGAAAAAAAAGTCGCTGAGCGAATGTGATGATCAGGAAATTCAGATTTTGATCACTCATCTTTTTGTGAAGGATAATTTTTAAAATGATTAACCTGAAAAATATTTCAGGAATTTAATGATTTTATCATCTCATACCAGAGTGTTTCTGTTCTAAATTCAGTATTGCATATGGTTTAGAATCAAAATTGATTAGTATGGATAGATTTTCTGACTGAGAATACTTTTTCAAAAATACAAACAATATGTCACATGGCCTCTGGGAATCCGTAATGTTAATAGCAGAAATGCTTGAATCAAGGTGCTGAAATGAAGAATGCCACTTTGATTTGAACAAAAAAGCGTTAGTCCTCGTAAAACAAAGATCCCCACCACGGCAGTGGATTCCGGGATCGAAGAGCGGCACCAGCTGGATTTTCCAGAAGGTATCGACACATGCACAGCATTTGATCATTTAAATGATTCTGCTACAGGTGCAATTGGTTCAGTCCAATCATTGACTGAAATGCAATGTGCATTTCAGCAGCGGGATTCTACACACAGAGATTCACATTTTCTGGAGATGCATCATGTCTATTCTGAACTTGAATCAAATGAAAATGAATTCAAAGCGTTCAAATCTTAATCAAAAACGCAAAAATCGGCAGCTATTTTCCAGCGTGGACCCGGAAATGCCATTTTTGGTTCTGGAAATCAGGCAACTTTTGAGTGGTTCTGATCCAAACCCACCCACCACATGGACGACTCAGGGCACATGGACAACAGGCTATCAGGCTGAAATTTCGGTTAAGAATCAACAGCTCACATGGATTGACGATTATCAATTTCAATTTGATCTTGCGGATAATATTACATCACTCTGGGGCGGGAAAATTGTAAGTCATGTCGGCACGAGATATACAATCAGTCCTGATTCCTGGGCAACTCGACTTAATGCAAACGCAACAGCTAAATTCGGATTTATCGCCAATGGTACTTTCGGTCCTGCTGCTGCCAAAGTGCAAAACCCATTATTGAAATGGAATCTGGATGGAGGCACAGGTACAGGAGGTGGCGGAGGCACGATTGTCGCAGGGCAGGTGAGCCTCGCCTATAATATTACAAATACTTGGAATGGTGGATTTAATGGTGAGGTGAAAGTCACCAATACTGGCACTTCATCCATCAACGGATGGGAATTGAAATTTAATACGTCAAATACGCTCAGTAATGTCTGGAATGGAATTCTATCGGGCGGCAATACAGGTAACATTACAATTAAAAATGAAAGCTGGAATGGCACTTTGGCCCCGGGTGCTTCCGCAAATATAGGCTTTACGGCCTC
>JBILGL010000182.1:0-7701 GCA_044351075.1 Isosphaeraceae bacterium
GGTCAAGTGCCGGTGGTTGGTTCGGCAAGGTATATTCAGCTTAACAGCCCGGGGATTGCCCATTCCGGCGGTGGTGGTGTTTACACATGGTTTTATTTCAATGCGATGCCAAGTTTTGCGTCGGGCGATCAACCAAAAAACCCAAGTTTGCTGAAAGCGACAAGTGTGAGTGTCAGTTCAGGCGGATGGGATGGAATTAAACTCTTTACGACGGATACTCAGCCAGTGTATTCGGGCCAGGCCACACCCGGCGCAACCGTGAAAATATACGCCACGCCCGTTTCCAGAAAGCCTGATAATTCAAGGCCCGCAGCGGTGACAACCGCTGATGCAAGTGGCAAGTGGATACTTTCGCCTAATAAGCCACTCGGCCCGGGAAATTATCGCGTTTTTGCCCGAGCTTTTGTTGATTGCGGCTTGCCTCGGCCCAATATGAAACTGATGCCAACCGTGCGGCTGGGCCGACTTCAGATTCCTACATCACAGCAGCTTAAGGCGGTGCGTCTGGCTCATCAGACTTCGCCCCTGCCAATTCCCGAAACGCTCAACACTGATGGCCTGGGAATTCGGTTGAGTGATGAAATACAATCGTATTCATTGCCAAAACGCGTCAGTGGTTAAGAATGAGAATTGATGTTGGCAATTGTGATCAGCCAGAGCGGGTGACGACTGGCATCTGGTGAGTTAATTGATTATTCTAAAGTTCATTAATCGCTCACAGGCTGAAATTCAAGACTGAGGATCGACCGATCATGACCAGGGATGAACTGATTGCCATGCTCGTCTGCCCGATGGGCAAGAAGCCGCTTTCCCGTGATAACGACACACTGACTTGCACACACTGCGGCACAAAGTTTGCCATCACCAGTGGCATTCCGAACATGCTGATTGAAGAGGCCACGCTACCGGAAGGCTGTGCCAGCATCGCCGAGCTGAAGTGTGTGAAGTCGGGCGAGGTGAAATACGACGGTTGAAAAGAAAAAAGCCCTGGAAAAACCAGGGCCTTGTTTCAATTTCTGATGTAAGCCGGCAAAAATTAGGGCTGCGGCAGATTTGACGGGAGAGCAGGCAATCCGGAGGCCGGCAGAATGGCGGCATCGCGAGATTTGGTTTTATCTGCCGGAGTATTCTTAGAGAGATAATCGGGCTCGCCGGCTGGCACTGCGGGCGGAATGGGCGTCGGTGGTTCACCGAGCGGACCAACCGGTGAAGGCATTTCCGGTATATTTCGCTTTGGATTTAAGCCAGGGATTGGCACATTGTCGAGTGCGTCGGGCATAGCATTTCCGACATTCGTTGTCGGGTTAGCCGGTCCGGAACCACCGACACTGATACGACCATGGGAATTCATCAGGTCGCGAGCCTGGAGATAGGCCTTGGCTGGATACGGGCCTTCTTCCACAGCGATATTGTTGTAGGCCAGAAGGGTGCCTTTCGCTTCTTCAAGAGCGGCGATCGACGTGTTATAGCTTGTCTTGTATTGAGCTTCCTGAGCAACGGCATTGGCCCATTCGGCGACAGCCTGAAGGTAGCGGTCGATCGGCACGCGGCCGACTTCGTATTCAGCCCGCTGGGCTTCAAGTCGTTGTGAGGCAGCCATGCGGTTACGGCCAGCGGTTTTGAAGAGCTTATAGTTGGCATCCACTTCGAGGAAGAAGCGAGAGAGCGAGTGCGTCTGTTGATGCACGATCTGCTGCAAATAGGCTCTTTGTCGAAGAAGGATATATTGCGATGAGCGAACATTAGCCATTGGTCCGCGGAAGCCGAGCGGCGCCGTGAATGTCAGGCCAAGCTGCCATGTCTGAAAGTTGGAGAAATTGCCTGGCTGGGCCTGCAAACCGGCCTGCTGCTGCAATGCGGCATTGAGAGGGTCAATGGCCCGTAGAGTTTGCCCTGTCATGACGGCTTCGGCGACGTCGATGTTATCGCCATAGCCATTGAGCTGGTAGAGAGCATCCAGATTGAGCGACGGCAGGAGACGATTGCGTGCCACCAGAAGCTGGAGTTCAGCAAGGCGCACCTGAAGCTGTTGGGTCACGATGTCAGGCTGGAAGGCGAGCATCTGGGCCAGGCTCAATTCCCAATCCGGTTCGAGCCGGGCTTCGGTTGGTGCGGTCACCGGAACGATGCGGCGGTTATCCGTCGGTGGCAGGCCAAGGATGTTACGAAGCTGGCGTTCGGTGGTGATCACATCGCTGGTGGCTGAGATGAGCTGAAGGCGGAAGCCTTCGAGCTGTTGTTCCGCTTCGGCCACGTCAGAGGGTGAACCACGACCAACTTCAAACTTGGACTGTTCGCGGCGAACGATCTGCTCGCCCAGCCCAATTGCCGTCTCACGGCTCCAAAGCTGAACCTGCTGCTGCGACAATGCCCAGTATTGCTGTTCAATCGAGCGAACCATGGCCATGATGTCGGCCTTGAAACGCCAGACGGCGGCATCGGCATTGACGCGGGCAATCACGATCGGAGCCCGGTTGGCTTCCAGGCCGCTCGGGCCGTTCTGTTCGCTGCCGCCCAGGAGGGGCTGGCTGATCCGGAACTGTGTATTCGCCGTGTAGGCCGACGGATAAACGTTCTGCGGACTATTGGAAAAGTTCATGTTGATGTTGTGTGCCACGTTCATGGTGGCACCGGTCGCAGAACGCTTCTGCAGACCGATCTGAAACTGATTCTGCTTCTGATTGAAAATGATCGGGACTTTGTTAGCACCCGAGAAGAAGCCAGCCGAAATTGAGTTGTTAAACGGCTGGACGCTCTTGTTCCAGAATAGAGAGGTAGTGAACGTCGTATCAAAGGTTGAAAGAGCCTGAGCGATCTGTGTTTCCTGAATGGCCGGATCATACACCGTGGAAAGCGCACCGGCTCCAAGCGCACTGGCGGCACCGCCACCAGCACCTGTATTGAGCGGGCTTGGCTCAAAGCCACCAATCGGAATGCCCTGGGCACCGAGTGAAATCACGCGAATGACTTCGCTGTTTTCAAGGCCGATCTGGATGGCATCCTGCAGGGTGAGCTCCCAGATCTCTTCGGCCTCGGGCTCGTCCGTCGTGCGAGGCGGAGCAAGGTCGGGCAGCGGTGTCTGTAGCTGCGAGGAATTATCCTCTAGCAGGGCTGCCTGTCGCACCTGGAAATCTTCGTCGGGCAGCACGCCCGGATTATCCTGAGGAACAACACGCGATTCATCAATATACGGAAGCCGCTGGCACCCTGCTCCGATCAGGTGAATCAGAACAACGAAGGTTGGCAGCAGACGCCTTCCTGAATATTTGCAAGGCATGGCCGAATCATCCTTGATTGGCTTGGCAGTCCCGACATCGTCGAAAGGCCGCTTCTTTGACAGTCTGAAGCGTTGAACCTCACTCCGGCGAGCTGGTCTGTTTGTCGATTCCTTCCGACAAACATCCTGACAATGGCTCATCCAAATCCGCAGAATAAGCCTGAGCCCTTGTCAGGATGCCGGCTGTTTTTCCCTATCCAGCCAAAGGCCTCAGAAAGGCTTCGACAGAACTGGTTGACCATCCGAAAATGGTCACAAACAACCGACAACTCTACAGGCTTGGAGCGAATCTTATCAAAGCCGAATTTCCTGCCAAGCCCAATATCTCACTTTTTTTCAGTTTTGTTCTGGTTTGTAAACTTTGCCCATTGTTTTTTGATCCAGCTCATTTCGCCGGATTCGGTATTGTCGATCCAATGGCCGGCGAACTGAAGGGCGTATCCACCGCAGAAAGCCCCGAGTGCGACGAGAAAAATCGGAAACGACATCAGCCCTACATAAATGGGAATGAGCAGTACGCCGACGATGGTGGGCGGAATACCAAGGATATGCAGGAAGAAGCTGACGCGGTGGCTGTGGCGCTTCATCCAGTCATCGACCAGCGGGGCTCGTGGCAAAGGCGGGCAGATCATAGGTTGTTCACCGGTTTCTCGTGGTGATCGTTATGAAGGATCTAAGTATTGTAGCAAAAAGCGAAATGATGGTAATGAGATCAGTTTTTAATGAGAGGGCCGATTCATTCCGGAGCAAAAAATGCTACGATTTTCCGCAGGCATGACAAATCTCAAAGACCGAAGTTATCATTGAATATACGAATCAAGTATTTCTGCTATTTTGCTGAGAATACTTCCACTCCTTCTAATAAATCTCAAAGGATATTTACTCGCAATATTCAGTTTCGATCATCAAAAATGAGAAGCGAAGTGCTGACTCATGCAACAGAAAATTATTATTCGATCCCGATACGCTTCTGGAATTTTTCATCCTGATGAGCCATTACCGGATGGTGAAGGCTCTGCCGAACTAATAATCAAGCCATGGCCCGCAGGCAGTGGTCGATCGATCGCTGAAGCATTTGGCAAAGCAAGTGTGCTTTGAACTGGTGAGGAGATTCTGGCTCAGGTGCAGGCTGATCGAGAAGAGTGGGGTGACCGCTGATTTATCTGGACGCAAATGTCGCCATTCGATTAGTCGAGGGCAATGCTGCATGTCGGGCACCGATTGAAGCTCGATTAGCAAGCTGCCTGGGTGTGACAGGCTCGATGGTTACTTCTCGACTAACTAGGCTGGAGTGCCGCGTAAAGCCACTTCGTGAGGGCGATGCATTTTGCTTGCATCAATATGAAATCTTTTTCTCCGGGGCCGAACTGATTTTTGCTGAAGTGAGCGCGGCTGTTATTGAAACGGCTACAGAGCTTCGTGCCAGATACAACCTCAAAACACCTGATGCCTTGCACTATTGCCACGGCGATTCAAGCCGGTGCCACTCTCTTTCTGGCAGGCGATCAGGCTCTATCAATATGTTCGGAATTACCCGTAGAATTGGTTTAACGACTAAATCACCCCGGTAAACTCAATACAATTCGTTATCTCAGAAATCACTCGTTTTTTTCAAAACAGGCTCGTTTTGACCGATCAAATTCAACCTGACTACTTGTTTGCGGCCAACTCTTGCAAAATTCCTACTTCTTTATTCAAATAGCAGCAAACCAGTTGCTTTGTTGCCCCGCTCTCGCGTTGCGGCGGCAAGGTCTTTAAACGATGATAAAGACCACGACTGCAAAAACTTCTGACCTCCATTCCCCTCTGATAGCTTAAGAGCAGAAAAAATACCAATGGCACATCAGGTTACCCTTATTCCCGGCGACGGCGTTGGACCAGAACTGGCAGAAGCCACCCGGCAATGTATCGACGCCACCGGAGTCAAGATCGAGTGGGACGTACAGGAGGCTGGCGTTGACGTCATGGCCAAGCTCGGCACACCCGTGCCCGACAGCGTGATCGAGTCGATCAAGCGCACTGGCGTGGCCCTCAAGGCACCAATTACTACGCCAGTTGGCACCGGCTTTCGCAGCGTGAACGTCTATCTTCGACAGGCCCTTGACCTTTACGCCTGCGTGCGGCCCTGCAAGCATTACGCTGGCGTGCGCACGTTCTTCGAGAAGGCCAAGGTTGACCTGGTGATCGTTCGCGAAAACACCGAAGACCTTTACGCGGGTATCGAATTCGAAAAGGGCAAGCCAGAAACCGCTGAACTGATTGCCGACATCAAAAAGCTCAACGGCAAAACAATCAGGCCTGATTCCGGCATCTCTATCAAGCCGATTTCGGTTGCCGGTTCTGAGCGAATCGTGAAATATGCCTTCGAATATGCCCGCAAGCACGGGCGCAAGAAGGTCACGGCCGTTCATAAGGCGAATATCCTGAAATTCTCCGATGGCCTCTTCCTTGAAGTGGCCCGCGAAGTGGCCAAAGGCTACACCGACATCGAATTTGAAGACCGCATTGTTGATAACATGTGCATGCAGCTTGTGCAGAAGCCCGAGCTTTATGACGTGATGGTTCTGCCAAATCTCTACGGCGATATCGTGAGCGACCTCTGCGCTGGCCTCATCGGCGGCCTTGGTGTGGCCCCTGGCGCTAACATCGGCGAAAAAGGCGCTGTATTTGAAGCGACCCATGGTTCTGCACCGAAATACAAGGGCCAGTGGAAGTTAAACCCAACTGCCCTGATCCTTTCCGGCGTGCTAATGCTGGAATACCTCGGCGAAAAAGATGCCGCCGATCGGCTCAACAAAGCAGTGGCCAAGATCATCGCTGAAGGCAAGGATGTCACCTACGACATGAAGCCACACCGCGATGACCCCACCGCTGTGGGCACGCTTGAAATGGCTAAGGCCATCATCAAGGCCATGGGCTGATTGATATTAGATCAACAACGAACCCGGGCAGGCCCCAGCACTGGCCTGCCCTTTTTCATTTTCACACATGTCTCGCACTCAAAAATACTTAGACTTGATTTCAGGCCGCAATCGCAGCCCGTTAGCCTATTTCGCCAGGGCCGGGCTGGCGGTCGCCTCAGGCGGCTATTGTCTGGCTGTGAGCGTGCGAAACAAGCTTTTTGACTTCGGTATCAAATCGTCTGTAACTGTATCTGTTCCTGTGGTTTCCATTGGTAATATCACCACCGGTGGCACCGGCAAAACGCCGATGGTGGAATATGTCTGCCGCTTCTTTCGAGAGAAAGGTCTGCGAGTCGCCATCTTAAGCCGGGGCTATGGTTCGGATAAGTCGGGCGGCATGAACGACGAAGGCCTGCTGCTGTATCAGAATTTGCCTGATGTGCCTCATTTGCAGGGCCCGGAGAGAGCAGAACTGGGCCAAATTGCGGTGGAAGAGCTGGAATCGCAGGTGCTTGTGCTGGACGATGGTCTTCAGCATCGCCGGTTGGCCCGTAATCTCGATATTGTGCTCATCGACGCGACCAACTCCTTTGGCTATGGCTGGCTATTGCCTCGGGGCCTTTTGCGTGAACCTGCCCGGGCAGCCATTCGCCGCGCTGGGGCGGTGATTTTGACGCGCTGCGATCTTATTTCAGCAGAAGCACTTGCGGCGATTGAAAATCAGTTATGGCGGATGGTTCGACCAGGCACGCCGGTGGCCCGGTCGGTGCATCGGCCAACAGAGGTCTTGATGGCAAGCGGCGAAGTTCTTTCACTCGATAGAGTTAAAGGCAAAAAAGCCGTGATCTTCTGCGGGTTAGGCAATCCGGCGGCGTTTCGGGCGACGGTTGAATCGCTGGGAGTGCAAGTTGTTGATGAAAAACACTTTACCGATCATCATCGCTATACTGAGGCAGATATTGCTGCTCTCTCCGGCTGGGTGGCTGCCAGCATGGCCGACTTGGTCTTGACCAGCCAGAAGGATTTGGTGAAGTTAGTGGCCGAACACTTGGGTGGCCGCCCGCTGGGCGCGATTCGAATCGGTCTTGAGATCACTCAAGGGCTGGCAGAAATCAACCACCTGCTTGATCAGCTTGCCGCCGAATGTAATCAGGCGAGCCCTTGGCAAGAGCCATCGACAGAATAAACATAAGATCAAATAGGAAAAGGACTTCCTAACCATGAGCGACCCCTTGACCGACCTCAATTGGGAAGCCCTTGCCTATGAGCCGCTGGCCACCCGGCCCTCAAAGGTTGATTTGGGGCAGATGGGTGCAGTCAATGCGCCGGGCAGTTCGTTTGCAGGGTTTATCAAATCACTGCCTAACCAGCTTGGTGGTAAGAACTTACGTTCGCTTGTCGATGCCCTGGCTCAGGCTCATCTTCAGCAAAAGCGTATTCTTGTGGCGGCTGGCGGGCATGTGATCAAGACGGGCTGTGGGCCATATTTGGCGGACTGGATGCGGCGACGGCTGGTGCATG
>JBILGL010000184.1:0-7687 GCA_044351075.1 Isosphaeraceae bacterium
TGCCTTCCAGACGGATCAGACCCGCATCGGCACCTTCATGTATGCCAATGAAGGCTCAAATCGAAGCTATGGCTTCATCGAAGTTCCAGAAGGCCACCACGACCTCTCGCACCATGGTAACGCACCCGAAAAGCAGTCGAAAATCCAGAAGATCAATACATTCCATATTGATCAGTTTGCTTATTTCCTCAACAAGCTTCAGACGGTAGAGGAAGGCGATGGCACGCTGCTTGATCACTCTATGATCGTTTACGGCAGCGGCCTGGGCGATGGTAACCGCCACAATCACGACGACTTACCGATTCTGCTGGCCGGTGGTGGCAGCGGCAGCCTCGTCAGTGGCCGTCACATCCAATATCGTGAGGATATGCCTCTGAATAACCTATATCTCTCGCTGCTCGACCGCATGGGCGTGCCTGCCGTCGGTATCGGCGACAGTACCGCCCGCCTGCAAGACCTTGGCATGTAATAGCTTGCAGGGAATTCAAAAACATCTGAAAGAAGGCCATCCCGGCCTTCTTTTTTTGTTACCAGAACGGCTTATCATCAGGCGGGTTACGAAGCTCTTCCGGCAGATGATAAAGCTGAATGGCGTCGAAGGCTTCGCCATTCCACGAGAGCTCATTGACGGCGACATTATCGATTTTTATGTCGTGAATGTCGGCCACACTCATGCCCCTGACGAGGCTGGCCAGCAACACTCTGATCAGCATTCCATGCGAAACGACGACAACAGCTTGCCCTGCATGATCTTCCGCAATTTGCCGAAGTGCTGGCAGGGCGCGATGCTGCATCTGGCGAAAGCTCTCGCCGGAAGGGTGTGTAAAATCCAGATCGCCACCGGCCCATGCCTGCATCGCACCAGTGTAAATGTGGCGAAATTCTTCGCGGCTCGCTCCGGCCAGCTCGCCCATCGATCGTTCATGTAAATCAATGATTTGATTTAACTTAAGATTTTTTTGCCGGGCCATGGGGCTGGCTGTATCAACAGCCCTGCGCATGGCAGAACTATAAATGGCATCAACCTTTACGTCAGCGAATGCCCCAGCCAGTCGGCGGCTTTGCTCATGCCCCCACTCGGAAAGCCCGATATCCGACTCACTGCCATGAAATTTGGTCACATCCGCCGTCTGGGCATGCCGTAGTAGATAAATCTTTGTCATGAATAAACTTCGTTCGCCTTAGCCTCAATGTGATGCAATGCGTTTGACCTGACCGGGTGCGTTTGAATCAGGTGCAGCATTCTGCCCTGATTCTGCTTCCACCTTTTTGACCCTGACCGGCTCGTTCTCCTGGCCACAGCCAACGCAATAAAATGGCAAGAAAAGCCAGAATATCAAGAATTTTCTGAGTTTACGCAGATTCATGGCTGACGATCCCATCCCGATGCTTTTTTGGATTCAATAAACTTGTCAATCTCTCGCCCCTGATAGAACCAGAGCCGTCCGACGAGCTTCGCCTCCTGACCCGGTTCAAGGTCAGGAAATAGCGGATCTGAATGAAGGCAGGGGCAGGGCGCGTTGCCCCAGACTCGCACCGGCCGTGACCATGCATGCACGATCCAGCGATCGCCCGCCCCGTTCCGCACGATTGCATAAGGCGACTTAAAGATTTTGTTATCATTAACTTGCGAATCAAACCCGCTGGCTCCTTTCAGCATAGCACATTGCTGCACCTTCAGCCCTGAGAGCTTCTCTTTCGTGCCATTTTTCAGCGAAAGTTCCATACGAATCTCATCACCGGCCACTTCGGCTTTCGCCGTGTAGGAAATGCCATTCGGCAGAACTCGGGTCAGCGACAGATTTCCGTCTTCATCCCTTTGCCATTCCTTGGCTTCCAGCTTCTGCCCCGACTTATCAAAAATCGTCGGAATATGCGTATGGGCCAGATAAGTCAGACCAAGGTTTGAGAAGATCGCCTCGGGCAGGTCCACCACGACATAACTCTCTGTATCCCATGGTGTAAAGACGCTGATTTTGGTCTCTCGCTGGGGATCGACCGCACCGTCCAGAAACCCGATCCGCGGGTGCCTGCCGCCCGGATATGGCTTGAGAACGAGGCGAGATGTATTTGCTTTTACTGGAGTTAAGTCGATTCCCAGCCGCTTTGCTTCCAACTCCACTTTTGCTTCCGTCAGGCCAGTCACTTCGCTTGCCTCTTTGAGCGAGAAGCGATGATATCGCAACATATTCTCCAGCCAGAACTTCAGCTCATCGTCCGATTTCGCCGGCCGGGTCTGCGAAGTCGCCATGGCTTTTTGAACCGTCGTTTCTGCCATTACCGGGCTTGGCAGCCAATAAAGAACCAAACAGGCCGGTGCCATCACCCTCAATAAAACACATAAGACTTTAGTTTGTATTGCTTTGAGACAATTCATAAACCCTCATCTCTTGTTCTGAAATATCACGGATTTGGGGATGATTCGATGCTCCCAGTGTAAGCCCCAACAAGGTGTTTGAAAATGTCGTAAGAGATAATAATCCAAAGTTTGAAGCAAATCCGAGACGCGTTTGCTCGCAGTTCAGTGATCAAAATCGTATCAGAAAATAATCAACATCATTGAATATAATGAGTTAGTGCAGAATAAAAGCTTTTCTTTCATAAGCTGTTCCTGATCAGCTACTTGATTTTTTCGCATGATTCCTTATATTACTAAAACCTGAAGCACTCGTAGCTCAATTGGATAGAGCATCGGTCTACGGAACCGAAGGTTATAGGTTCGAATCCTATCGAGTGTATTTTTGATGATCACTTATTTTCATTTTTCTGATTTAGATATCCAGCAAATGCAAAGTGCTTTGAGAATTGCCGGTGAAAGTATCTCTCGCGGGGAAATTCCAATTGGTGCCGTGTTATTACTGGCTGACGGCAGCCGCTTTGAATCAGGGAATCAGGTCGAATCGACCGGCGACCCGACGGCTCATGCCGAACGACTGGTGATCAGCCGGGCGGCTCAGGAACTGGGGCGGCATGCACTGGTAGGCTCAACGCTTTATGTTACGCTGGAACCCTGTGTAATGTGTGCCGGAGCGTTGGTCCAGGCAAGAGTTTCGCGGCTGGTTTTCGCTGCACGAGACGAGCGATTCGGTGGCTGCCGCAGTATTTATCGAATTACTGACGACCCGCGACTGAATCATCGACTAGAGATTTCAGAAGGTCTGCTGAAAGATCACTCGATTGCACTCCTGCGTGGTTTTTTCGAGCATCGACGGTTGCATCATCACGATTCAACACGTATAATCAAATGACCCGGAGGGGTGCCTGAGTGGTTGAAAGGGCCGGTTTCGAAAACCGGTGTACGGTTTGCTCCGTACCGAGGGTTCGAATCCCTCCTCCTCCGCTGATTCCCTGAACGAATAGAATCCCTGATTTACTTCCATGATTAACGCTTCGACAATACCGCTCCTACTGGCCGCTATTTCCGGAGCCATCACTTGTTTCTTTTCGTTCAATAATCAATCTCCCATCTTCAGTGTTCTCACCATAGTTAGCCTGCTTCTGATCATTGCGTCTCCTCTGATCAATCGCCGAAGAGAGCTTAAAGCCGCTTCTGCCGAAGAGCCCGCAAATCTCAGCAATAACAACACTTATAATGGCCTGAGTGAAACTTCTTCTCTGGTGCTTAGCCTTCTTGTTGCTGCATCTCTCGCATTGCTTCTGGTCACGCCAGTGCGTTGGCCTGCCGCGATTGCCTTTGGACTGGCAATGGTGAATTTATCGCTGAAATTCCCGACTCGAACTCCACTGAAGCATTTGCTTGTCGCCCTGACATCAATGATTTGTGTCTGGCCATTGGCACCTGAAATGACCCAGCGTATCGAAACCCGTACACAGATTTATCTTGGTCGGCTGATCAGTGATCGACTCGACTCACGCAACATACTGAATTACCCATTCGGCCGAACGATTGAGATTGTCAAAGGCAAGGTCGATGTAACGCCCGCCAGCGGCCACCTTTCCGGCCTGAGAGCTGGGGTGCTGGCAGCCTGCGCAGTGGGTATGGTGATGAATCGTGGGCCGCTCCATATTCTGCTTCTGGCATCAGCGGGTTATTTTTGGGCCCTCTTCGGTAATGCACTCTGGGTTCTTGGCGGTGCTGTTGGTATGAGTGGAGAGGGGGGTGCGTTTGATACTCTCTGGGCTTCTGTTCCAGCCACTCTTCTGGCATGCCTGATATTAATATTAAGTAGTGATCAGCTCATTTTGGTACTGAGTCTATTTAATCCATTCATGTGGATCAAGCGAGACCGAAAATACATGGATAATGAGATGGCACAGGGAGAAGACTCTCCCTCGCTGGAAAGCGATCTGGCATCTCAACCCCGACAGATTCCCGTCGCAGTTTTTCTTGTCCCGGCTGTGGCGTGTCTTGGCATCATGGGTGCCGATATTTCCAGAACCACAAGCAAACTGGCTGAACGTAAGGCTTTTGCCCAGAAGTGGCAGAGCTTTCAGGAAGATGCCCAGAAGCCTCTCTGGCCGAACCAGTTTGGCCGCTGGCTAAAGATCAAAGAACAAGTACTGGGCGAAGCGCCCCGCCTGAATTACACTCCAAATTCCAAAATCCTATCAAGCACCTACGGTTTTAACAACAAGCTCGTGCGGGCCTCATGGGCCGGACCGGTCTGGGGCTGGCAGGACAGATTTCAGGATTACATGCTTCAGGGCTGGAAGGTTGGGAATGCCCGCATCATTTCCGAATCTGCATCGAATAAGCCATACATGATTGTTGACCTGACATTACCGACTGGCGAACGGGGCAAGCTGGTTTACCTGGTTCAGTCAACGGACGGAAAATCAGCCCTCGATCCGAATCTCCGCAGCATTCCCCGGGCCGCCTGGTTTCATTTCCTCCAAAGTCTCTTCTTCAGAGGTGGCAGCAGGCAGACAGAATTTGTTACCGAGCTATTCCTTCAGTCTTATGCCAATTTCCGGGATGAGGACATGCAGTCGCTTGACGAAATTGCCACAGGCGTATTCACCAAGCCACTTCCCGATGGCCTGAAATAAGTCGTTGAATTCAGGCCTGATCTGGTGCCTGACTTTCGTAAGCATGTAAAAGTCTGCCGAGATTATTCCCAGTAATAATTCTTCAGCGATATTGATTGGAAATATTATCACTTTATTGCTTTTAAATCATATAATAATAGGTGTCAGTATGCAGATGGATGATGCAATTCACAGGATAACTCACTGGCCACTTGTGACTTTCAATCATCGATTTCAGAGAACACAGGCAATTTGATGAGTTCCCGCGAAGACGATTTCACGAATCATGATCAGGAAGCGATTGAAGCGGCCTGGCATGAAGACGAATTTGAAATCGCCAGCGCTGAAGGATCGAGTGCCGACGAAAAAAAAACGCTTTTTTTTCATTTCATTTCATTGATCCGCCGGTTATCAGGCAGAAGTCGGCCAACGATTGAATCGGTTGAAACTGATTTTTTGCCGGATGCTGAATCTGATTTTGAAATCGGTGATGATCGGAATCTGGAAAAATTTCAGCGCCATACAAAAAAAACAACCGGTTCAGTTGCAGACACTTCCCATTTCGATTCGCAGGGTCAATCCTCATATCATCTGGAAGATGAATTTGATATTGCCCAAAAATCAGGAAATTTTCATTCGTATCAGACGGACGAGCAGACCCCTGGCGCCGCGCAGGAATCGCTCATGCAGTCAGTCGATGATGATTTTGACGTCATTGCTCAGAAGAAACTGCCAAAGAATATCGCCCGCGAGCACATCACCTCGGATTTCATTGAAATTGTCAGGGACGATTTTGACATCGCCGGCAAATCGAACGAATCCAGTAATTTCAGTGAATTTGATAACCAGCCCAACCAGGGATCTGATCTTTCAGCGGAAACTGAATTTGAAGAAATCAGCCCTGAAGACCCGCATCGGCAGAAGATCAAGTCGATCCTTCAGGACCAGATCGAAGATTTTATTCATCGCATCGATCGACCTGATAACGATCTACTCCAAGATAGTGATCCGGATCCAGCCCAGGCCGATCTCAATTCAGAAGAACAACTCACCGCCGCCTCAATTCCTGAGCAGAAATTCAATGTTTTTGCTCTTCTGATTACCGGTTTGTTGCATTTGCTGCGATGGCTAGCACTGCTACCGATCAGGGCAATCACTCAGCCCGGCGAAATCCATCAGCAACGCCGCAGCCGGCTTGAGCCACTGGTGCTTGGCCTTCCGGCACTCTTCATGATCGTTTCGATTTACCTCAGTCAAATCTGGCTTCAGACCAAAGACCTGCTCAGAGAAAGCACACGACTCAGCACCATTGCCAGTCAGGAACTTGCCGCGAGAGAGCTGAAACCGGCCAAAATCGCTGCCAGCCAGCTTTGTGCCCAGGCCAGGACGCCTGCCAATCTCTGGCTATTGTCAGAAGTCATGCTTGCCTCGCCCGACAATGCCGAAAAAATGGCCGCATTGCGTCTGATTGGTGCGCTGGCCAGCCCCGAATACAACGACCTTGCCAATGCCCATCTCTTTCTGGCAAAAAAGGCCTGGAATACGCAGGACATGAAGGTCGAAGAAGTTCCTCAATACCTGAACCAGGTGAAATATCACCTCAGAACCGGTCTCTCTGCCGAGCCCAATCGAACCGACATTCTGGTCATGCTCCTGGATCTGCTCATGACCACCAGCGAACTCGATGAAGTCGTGCGGCTGGTTACTCCCCGGCTTGAAGCATGGCCCAATGGCTATTACTATCTTGCCCGAATTGCATTTAAACGTGGCGACAAGATCAACCAGGAGATCTTCGCCCGATTTATTGTCAATCGATATGATTCGCTCTCGGATGTCAGCGACTTAAGCCCTGTGGATCGCGAGCGTTATCTCATGTGCCTGGCACTTGCCGGCTATTGGCCCAGAGCCGAGCCCCTGATTAATCAGTGGATCGGGGGGCTGGAAGGTATCAAGGCCGTTAATTTCTGGAAGAATCGCTTTCTGGCAATTAAGGCCATCGGCATGCTTGATATGAAGCCCGAGGAATATGACCCGATCGTCAAAGAATTGATCTTCGCGATAAAAAACAACCCTGAAAATCAGGAACTCTGGAATGCGCTGACGCGCTTCGCAGACCGCGATAAACCTTTTGCCGATGACTATTACAAAGAAGGTATCCGGCTGGTACGCGAGAAGATCAAATCACTCGACTCAACGGAACTGATGATCTGGGGCAATCTGGCCCGCAAAAAAAATGACCCGACCACTTCCCGTGCGCTTTTGGAATCCTCAGTAAAACTCGACCCCGAGAACATGATCGCCGCCAATAATCTTGCGAACCTGCTTTACAAGATCGATCCGAAAGAGCCCGATCGTGCTTTAACACTCATTCAGGGCGTGCTCAAAGCAGAGCCAGACAACCTGATTTACATCGAAACCCGCGGCCAGATTCTGGCGATCCTCGGCCGTGATAATGAAGCCATAAACGACCTTCTTCGAAGCCTTTCGGCATTCCCCGACATCGGTGAAATTCACGAGACGCTCATCGCCCTCTACCGCAAAAAAGGCCGCGAGGATCTCGCCCGCTTTCATGAAACGAGGCTCAGGGAAATTGCCGCAAAAGCCCGTGCTGCCAAAGCCGAAGATCGGCAAAAACCTGCCTCTGAAGAGTAAAATTTGAAATACGATCCCAATGTCACAGAGAAGCCGAAAAAAACGC